>JBEKZK010000134.1:0-9247 GCA_049509935.1 Xanthobacteraceae bacterium
CCGCCATGGGCACGGCGATCATCGGCGAGATGGAGCGGCTGGTGGCGTCGTGATGTAGCCCGGATGAAATCCGGGTCAACGTGCACGGCGGCGCGGCCTGTCCCGCATTTCGCTCCGTTTCATGGGCCACGGTGGAGCGTGCCCCAGGTAGCCCGGATGAAATCCGGGAGCGGCCGTGCCCCATCCCAGGCGCCGCCCCCGCATTCCGCTCCGCTCCATGCGGGCTACATCAAGGCCAGGGAAAGAACGAGCCCGGCAGCGGCGAGCGGCCGTACGGATTATAGAACGTCGACGGCCAGTCGGAGTTCATCGGGTCCATCGGGTTGCTCGGCCCGCCGGTGACGTAGTCCAGGTACTTGCGGGTGCCCGGCGTCACCTCGGTGCCGGCATCGAGGTAGGAGCGCCGTGTGACCAGCACGCGCGTCCGCACCCCCGGAAGGCTGCGGGTCTCGCCGTAGGAGTAATAGGCGTGCTTCTTCGCCTTCGCGGCTTCGGCCGGCACGGCGGCCAGCGCCACGGTGGCGGCCGCGCATCCAAGAGCAAACGTCTTCCAGCCCATGCGATCCTCGCGATGCGGTGTCGCCGCTATTTCGGTGCACTATTGTAGCCGGCTTCGCCCGAAATACCAAAGCTGCATTGCCGCGGCTCGGCCGGTTCGACCAGTGGTGTTGCTCTGGCGACACTGTCGCCGCGGCGGTCTGCCGTCCAATGGTGGCGCCGGACCGGTGTCGGTCTCGTGTGGCGCGCGCCCTCGTGGGCGAACCGGATAACCCGCTTCGCCGGAGCCTGCGCTACTCCGTCACGCCGACCGGCGTGACCGTAACGGCGACCGACAGCTTCTGCTTTCCGGAGGCGAATACCACGCCGTCGACCGGGGACGCGTCCGCATAGTCGCGGCCGAGCGCCAGCACCACGTGGTCCTCGCCGGCGAGCACCGCGTTGGTCGGGTCCAACCCGCGCCAGCCGCTCTCCGGCCCGGCCCAGACCATGACCCAGGCGTGCATGGCGTCGGCGCCCTCGAGCCGTGGCGCGCCGCCCAGCGCTACGGTGCGCAGGTAGCCGCTCACATAGCCGGCCGGCAGGCCGAGGCCGCGGAGCCCCGAGATCATGATGTGGGCGAAATCCTGGCACACGCCGGAGCGCAGCGCGAACGACATCGGCGGCGTGGTGGACGCCGTGGTGACGCCGACCTCGTAGGTGAAGTCGTCCTTGATCCGCCGCATCAGCTCGGTGGCGCCGTCGAGCATCGGCCGCCCGGGCGGAAAGCTCGTTGCCGCATAGTCGCGGATCTCCGGATCGAGCGGCACCTGGCGGCTGGCGAAGAGGAAATGCGCCGGCGATCGCGGCCCGAGGTCGGTCACCGCGAAGGCCTCATCGCGCACGTCCTCCCACGGCACGCCGGCCGCCGGCGCGCCCGCGCCTTCGACGGCGACGCGCGCCGCCACCTTGACGGTCAGCACGTCGTGCGGCTCATCGAGGCTGATCCAGGTCATCCGGTTGCCGAAGAAATCGAAGCCTTCGCGGCGCTCCACCGGCAGCGGCAGGATGTCGAGGGCCGCCGCATGGACGCGCTGGCGCGGCCGGTCGATCGGGGTCAGCCGCAGCACATGGTGCGCATAGGCGACCTTGGACGCATAGCGGTAGGTCGTGACCTGGCGCACGTCGTAGATCATCCGGGCGCCTCCCACTCGCCGTCGAAGCGCTCGTAGTGGATGAAGTAGGCGGCGCCGATCGCCTCGGACAGCCGCATCAGGGAATTCTCGGTCTCGACGATCAGCTGCTCGTCGATCCGCGCCGCCGCGGTGGTGCGCAGCACGCTCAGCATCACGGTTGCGATCTGCTGCGGCGGCGACAGGCGGCCGTCGGCGGTGCGCCTGGGCAGCTCCGCCAGGTGCGCCTCGATGCGGTCGAGCTGGAACACCACCGAGCGCGGATTGGCCGGGTCGAGCATCACCAGATCGATCACCGGCGTCGGCGCCGCCAGCATCACGTAGCGCAGCCGATAGGTGATCTGGCTGTCGGCGAGGTCCAGCAGGGCGTCGAGCGCGCCATCCGGGGCCGCGTTGGTGGCGAGCTGGCGCACGAAGCGGCAGGTCGTGATCGCGCGCTCGATACGGCGGCCGAGCTCCAGGAACCGCCACCCGCCGAGCCGGCTCATGTTCTCCTGCGCGAGGCCGGAGAACGACGCGATGATGCGCAGCGCCGCGTTGACCCGGTCGAACAGCGCGATATCGGACGAGCCGGCCGGCAGCGGCGCCGCGATCAGGCCGGCGAGATCGACCAGCGCCCGCCAGGCATCGGGCGAGAACCGGTCGCGGATCACCGAGGCCGCCGAGCGGGCCGCTCCGACGAGGTGCGGCAATGCGCCGTCGAGATCGCGGCGCTGCATGGCGGCGAGCGCGATCAGCGTCGGTCGGGCATTGGGCAGATCCTCGGGAACGGCGGTCCACGCCTCGAGCAGGGCGCTGATGCGCGCGACCAGCGGGGCGGTCGCCTCGTCGGCCTCCATGATGCGGTTGAGCAGGGCGCGCACCAGCCGCAGCGTCGCTTCGGCGCGCTCGACGTAGCGGGCGACCCAGAACAGGTTGCTGGCGGCGCGGCTCGGCAGCGCGCCGGTGGCGCGGTTGACCGTGATGGTCTCGGCGCGCGGCAGCAGCGTGGTGTCGGCGACCGGGTGCTCCGACGGCACCCAGACGTCGGCGGTCCGCCCTCCGCGCTGCAGGCTGACGGCGCGGGCGTCGATGTCGTCGGCGATGCGCACGAAGCCGCCCGGCATGACGTTCCAGGTGTCCCCGGCGCGGGCGAGAAACAGCCGCAGGATGAACGGGCGCGGCTCCAGCCTGCCGTCCCGCGCCACCGGCATGGTGGACAGCGTCACCGCCTCCTGGCCGACGAAGTCGACGCCGCGGTGGGAGATCGCCTCGATGATGCGGGCACGCTGCTCCGGAGCGAGCGTCTCGCCCATCACCTCGCGGGCGTCGCTGTGACCGGGAAGCGCCTCGAAGAATGCCGACCCGATCACCATCTGGTCGAAGCGCTTCATGACGATGTCGCGCGCGCTCGCGTGGCCGAGCCACCAGGTGGCGACGTTGGGGATCGCGAGCTCGGCGCCGACCAGCAACGGCGCCAGGGCCGGCAGGTAGCTCATCAGGGCGCGCGCCTCGACGAAGCCCGCGCCGAGCTCGTTGGCCATCACCACCGTGCCGTCGCGCACCGCCTGGACGAGCCCGGGAACGCCGAGGTGCGAGCGCGCATTGAGCTCCAGCGGATCGGCAAAGTCGGCGTCGAGCCGGCGCACCAGCACCTCGGCGCGCCGGAGCCCCGACACGGTGCGGATGAAGACGCCGTCGTGGCGCACCGTCAGGTCCTCGCCCTCGACCAGCAGGAAGCCGAGATAGCGCGCCAGATAGGCGTGCTCGAAATAGGTCTCGTTCATCGGCCCCGGCGTCAGCAGGCAGACCCGTGAGCCGTCGCGGCGGCACTGATCCGAAAGCTCGCGCTGAAACGCCTGGAAGAATGCGGCGAGCCGCTCGACATGCAGCTCGCGATAGACGTCGGGCAGGGCGCGCGACAGCGCCAGGCGGTTCTCCAGCGCGAAGCCGGCCCCCGATGGCGCCTGGGCGCGGTCGCCGAGCACCCACCAGCGGCCGTCGATGCCACGGCCGACGTCGACCGCGTAGAACCGCAGATGCGCGCCGCCGCGCGGCGTCACACCGACCAGGGGCCGCAGGAACTCGGGGTTGCCGGCCACCAGCGCGGCCGGCAGGCGGCCGTCGCGCACCAGGCTCGCCGGGCCGTAGACATCGGCGAGCACGGCTTCGAGCAGCTCGGCGCGCTGGATCAGGCCGGCCTCGAGCGCCTGGAACTCGGCGGCGTCGAGGATGAGCGGGACATGGCTGAACGGCCACGGCCGCTCGCCGCCGGCCGGGTCCTCGTAGACCCGGTAGAACACGCCGGAGTCGCGCAGGTGGCGGTCGGCTGCGGCGAAGCGGCGCTGCATCTCATCCGGCCCCAGCGCCCCGAGCCGGGCGAGAAACGGCCGCCAGTGCGCCCGCACCGCGCCGTCCGCGTCCATCATCTCATCGAAAATCCCCGGCAGCGGCGAGTAGCCGGCGACGAGCCCCATCGGGTCGTCGCCGGCGGGCTGCTCGGAACTGTCTGGAAGCACCCCCATCACGCGACTCTACCCTGTTGATGGCGCATTCTGTTAACTGCGCTGACGCCCGTCGTCGCCGGCGGTCGGCGCATCCTCTACCCTTGGGCGGGTCGGCGCAGATCGAGCGTCGTCGGGAAGTCCGCGGATCGTTCCTCCGCCGGGATATCGACGAAGCCCGGCGTATGTCCATGGTCCTGGAAGCGGGCGAGCCGGCGCGCCTCCGCCTCATAGGAGTTCACCGGAAAGGTCTCGTAGCTGCGGCCGCCCGGATGGGTGACGTGATAGACGCAGCCGCCGAGCGAGCGCCGGGTCCAGCCGTCGATCAGGTCGATGGTGAGCGGCGCATGAACCGGCAGGTTCGGCTGCAGCGCCGAGGCGAGGCTCCAGGCCTTGAAGCGCACGCCGGCGACGTACTCGCCGGTGCGTCCGGTGGAGACCAGCGGCAGGCGGCGGCCGTTGCAGGTGACGATGTGGCGCGACGGGGTCAGGCCGTCGGCCCGGATCTGCAGCCGCTCGACCGAGGAGTCGACGAAGCGCGCGGTGGCGCCGGCCTGGGTTTCCTCGCCGAGCACGTACCAGGGCTCCAGGGCCTGGCGGATCTCGAGCTTGACGCCGCCGTGCTCGACGGCGCCGAACACCGGGAAGCGGAACTCGCGCTGCGCCGCGAACCACAACGGATCGAACCGGTAGCCGGCGTGCTCCAGGTCCGCCAGCACGCCGAGAAAATCCTCCCAGATGAAATGCGGCAGCATGAAGCGGTCGTGCAGCGCCGTGGTCCAGCGCACGAACCCGCCCTGCTGCGGCTCGCGCCAGAACCAGGCGATCAGGGCGCGCAACAGCAGCTGCTGGGCGAGGCTCATGCGCGCGTCCGGCGGCATCTCGAAGGAGCGAAACTCGACCAGGCCGAGTCGCCCGGTCGGGCTGTCCGGCGAAAACAGCTTGTCGATGCAGATCTCGGCGCGATGGGTATTGCCGGTCACGTCGACCAGAAGATTGCGGAACAGCCGGTCGACCAGCCAGGGGCGCGGTGTCTTCCCCTCGCCGGGCGCCGGCACCTGCGCCATCGCGATCTCGAGCTCGTAGAGCGCCTCGTGGCGCGCCTCGTCGACGCGCGGCGCCTGGCTGGTCGGACCGATGAACAGCCCGGAAAACAGGTAGGACAGGGCGGGGTGCCGTTGCCAGTACAGCACCAGGCTCTTGAGCAGATCGGGCCGGCGCAGGAACGGGCTGTCGGCCGCGGTGGCGCCGCCGATGACCACGTGATTGCCGCCGCCGGTGCCGGTGTGGCGACCGTCGGTCATGAACTTTTCGGTGCCGAGCCGCGCCAGCCGCGCTTCCTCGTAGAGCGCCGTGGTGATGCCGACCGCCTCGCGCCAGCTCGCCGCCGGTTGCACGTTGACCTCGATGACGCCCGGGTCCGGCGTGACCTTGATGACGTTGAGCCGCGAGTCGCTGGGCGGCGGGTAGCCCTCGATATGAAGGGGCAGGGCGAGGCGCTCCGCCGTGGCCTCGATGGTCGCCAGCAGCTCCAGATAGTCCTCGAGCTGCTCGGTCGGCGGCATGAACACGCACAGCCGGCCGTCGCGCACCTCGACGGTGAGCGCCGTGCGCACCGCGGGGGCGGCGTCGCGCGCAGCGGGCGCGGCGGCGGCCGCCGCCGGCTGGCCGACCCGGCTGGCGCCGCCCGCAGGTGGCACCACCGAGAGCGCCGGCGGCTTGGGCGGGGGCTTGGCCGCCTTGGCGGCGGCAACATCCGGCAGCTCGCGGCGCTCGGCGAACGGATCGGCCTCGACCACGTGCGGATAGGAGGCGGGCGGGACGTGGGGCAGCTGATCGAGCGGCAGGCGAAAGCCGATCGACGAATCGCCCGGCAGCAGGAACAGGTGCCCGCGGCGGGTCTGCCATGCCTCGCTGATCCAGCAGGCGCCCGCCTTGGCGGCCCAGCGCTGCACCGGCAGGACGAAGCCCGACGGCACGTTGAGGCTGCGCTCGAAGGCGCGCAGCATGCCGGCCCGCGCCTCCGGGTCGGCGAGCCTGGGATCGAGCGGATCGATGTTGGGCGGCAGCTCGCCTTCCTTGACGAGCCAGTGGATCGGGTCCTCGTAGGCCGGCTGGACATGATCCGGCGGCAGGTCGAGCGCGCCCGCAACAGCGTCGGCGAAGCGTTTGGCGTCCTCCGGGCCCGGCTCCCGGCTGACGGTCTCGGTGGCGATCAGGTCGGGATTGCGCCAGATCGGCTTGCCGTCGCGGCGCCAGTACAGGCTGAACGCCCAGCGCGGCAGCGGCTCGCCCGGATACCACTTGCCCTGGCCGTAGTGCAGCATGCCGCCGGGCGCGAAGCGCTCGCGCAACCGGCGGATCAGCTCGTCGGCGCAGATGCGCTTGGTCGGGCCGACCGCCGCGATGTTCCATTCGGGCGATTCGTAGTCGTCGACCGACACGAAGGTCGGCTCGCCGCCCATGGTCAGCCGCACGTCGTTGCCGGCGAGATCGCGGTCGATGGTATCGCCGAGCGCGTCGAGCGCCGCCCAGGCCTGGTCGGAGAACGGCCAGGTGACGCGCGGCTTCTCGGCCACGCGCTCGATGCTCATCTCGAAGGCGAACTTGACCTCGGCCGGCTCGACCAGCCCGGTGATCGGAGCCGCCGAGTGAAAATGCGGTGTCGCCGCGACCGGCAGGTGTCCCTCGCCGCAGAACAGGCCCGAGGTGGCGTCGAGCCCGATCCACCCGGCCCCCGGCAGGTAGACCTCGGCCCAGGCGTGCAGGTCGGTGAAATCCTGCGACGCGCCGGCAGGGCCATCGAGCGGCGCCAGATCGGGCTTGAGCTGGATCAGGTAGCCGGACACGAAGCGCGCCGCGAGCCCGAGGTGGCGCAGGATCTGCACCAGCAGCCACGCCGAGTCGCGGCAGGAGCCGGACGAGGCCTCCAGCGTCTCCTCGGGCGTCTGCACGCCGGTCTCCATGCGGATGACGTAGCGGATGTCGCGGCTGAGCCGCTGGTTGAGCTCGACCAGGAAGTCCACGGTGGTCTGCGACCCCGGCGCGATCCCGGACATCCATTTGGCGAACAACGGCGTGGCCGGCTGCGGCTCGAGATAGGCGACGAGCTCCTGGCGCAGGTCATCCGGATAGGCGAACGGACATTTTTCCGCGTACGGCTCGACGAAGAAGTCGAACGGGTTGAACACCGTCAGATCGGCGAGCAGGTCGACGGTGACGCTGAACTCCCGGGTCTTTTCCGGAAACATGTAGCGCGCCAGCCAGTTGCCATGGGGATCCTGCTGCCAGTTCACGAAATGCTCGGCCGGCGTCACCTTCAGCGAGTAGCTCGGCACCTTGGTGCGGCAATGCGGGGCCGGCCGCAGCCGGATCACCTGTGGTCCGAGCGCGACCGGACGATCGTACAGGTAGCGGGTGAGATGATGCAGGCTGACCAGAACTGACATGTTGACCGACCGGTGGCAGGCTGAGGATGGGCGGCGACGGTGTGTGCGCGTCCGTGGGCAGTCCGTGCCGACTCGGCAGTCTCTCTGCCCAAAGAGGCAGCACCGACCATGCAATTTTCAGGCCTTTGGCGCCAGACCGTGGTGTAGAGGATGGCGGATCGGAAAGCGAACGTCACCCGGCAATCGCGACGGCCCGATGACGACCGGACGGCTGACATGCGGGCCTGGGCGCCCGCCGTGCGGTACGGCGAAAAATGCCCGCGGATCCCGATGTCCGGGCTGCCGCGGAAAGCCGGCGTTGAAGTTGCGGGCCGTGTCGCCTAGAAGCGCCTCTGTCCGGGTCCGCGCCGAACGCGGCTCCCGCAGACTTTCACCGGAGAGCGAATGATGGGCTACAAGGTCGCCATCGTCGGCGCCACGGGCAATGTGGGCCGCGAGATGCTGGAGATTCTCGCCGAGCGGGCATTTCCCGCCGACGAGGTCGTTGCCCTTGCGTCGCGCCGCAGCATGGGCGTCGAGCTGTCGTTTGGCGACAAGACCCTCAAGGTCAAGGCGCTCGAGACCTTCGACTTCTCCGACGTCGACATCTGCCTGATGTCGGCCGGCTCCGCGGTGTCGAAGGAGTGGTCGCCACGGATCGCCGCGAAGGGCGCCGTGGTGATCGACAACTCGTCGTGCTGGCGGCTCGATCCCGACGTGCCGCTGATCGTCCCCGAGGTCAACGCCGACGCGGTGGCGGGGTTTCGCCGCAAGGGCATCATCGCCAATCCGAACTGCTCGACCGCGCAACTCGTCGTGGCGTTGAAGCCGCTGCACGACCGGGCGAAGATCACCCGCGTGGTGGTCGCCACCTATCAGTCGGTCTCCGGCGCCGGCCATGACGCCATGGACGAGCTGTTCGCGCAGACCCGCGCGGTCTACGTCACCGATCCGGTCGAGCCGAAGAAGTTTCCCAAGCGCATCGCCTTCAACGTGATCCCGCACATCGACGAGTTCATGGAGGACGGGTTCACCAAGGAGGAGTGGAAGATGGTGGCCGAGACCAAGAAGATCCTGGATCCCAAGATCAAGCTGGTCGCCACCTGCGTGCGCGTGCCGGTGTTCATCGGGCATTCCGAGGCGGTCAACATCGAGTTCGCGGAGCCGCTGAGCGCCGACGAGGCGCGCGAGATCCTGCGCGATGCGCCGGGGTGCCTGGTGGTCGATAAGCGCGAGCCCGGCGGCTACGTCACGCCGCACGAGGCGGCCGGCGAGGACGCCACCTATATCAGCCGCATCCGCGAGGACCCCACCGTCGACAGCGGTCTGGTGATGTGGATCGTCGCCGACAACCTGCGCAAGGGCGCGGCGCTCAATGCCGTGCAGATCGCCGAGGCGCTGATCAATCGCAAGCTGATCCAGGCCAAGCGCAAGGCGGCGTAGGCCGGAGGCCGCTGGTTCGCAGGCCGGATCGAGACAGCTCCTGGCTGTCGGGTGAACCCGATTCGACGGCAACGCAGTCCCAGGGAGGACAGGTGATGGTACGCAGGTCGATCGTTGCGGCGTCCCAGCACCTGTCCTCCCTGGGCCTGCGTTGCCGTCGAATCAGGTTCACCCGACAGCCAGGAGCTGACTCGATCCGGCCTGCGAACCAGCGGCCTCCGGC
>JBEKZK010000135.1:0-9231 GCA_049509935.1 Xanthobacteraceae bacterium
CGGCCGGCACGAGAGGGCGTAGCATCCAGGGCCGCCGGTATTTCTTGCAGGAATCCGAGCAGCAACTCGGTCACCCGCTCCGGCTGCTCCTGCTGCACCCAATGGCCGGCGCCCTCGATCAGGTGAACGCCGCGCATGGCGGTGCACGCCACGTCCTGCATGCGCTCGAGGCTGCCGGGGACCTGTTGGATGCCCCAGTCGCTGCTGCCGGCGATGAACAGCGACGGCACGTCGATGGTGCGGCCGGAGAACAGTTGCAGCTCGGCGGTGTCGACGCCCTCGGTCCGGCAGCGATACCACTGCAGGCCGCCCTGGAAGCCGGTGCGGACATATTCGCCGCTGTAGACGGCGAGCTCGCGGTCGGGGAGCCAGCGGCAGGCGGCGATCGCCGCGGGCGAGGGCATCTCGGAAGCAACCGTCGCCGCCATGTCCTTGTCGAGGTCCATGATGTAGTAGGTCGGCATCCTGGCGAGCTCAGCGGCCGTCCAGGATGCCAGCCGGAACGGACGGTTGCCGGGCCAGTCGGCGCTCTTGTGGTGATAGTAGGCGCGCAGGAAGGCGTGAACGCCCTGCGGGCAGCCGTGCATGTCGGCGTTGGCGGCGCGGGTCGAGTAGTACCATTGATAGTGCTTGCGCGGCCGTTCGAGACTGGCCAGCGCCTCGTGGATGTCGGTGCCGGATGCCTCCCGGCGCGGTGCGTTCGCGGTGTCGAAGGGTAATGCGGGCGGGCCTGGGAACGGCGCGCTCATCAGCACCACCGAGCGGAACACGTCCGGCCGCACCAGCGCGCACAAGGCGGCGACCGGCGCGCCGAAGTCGTGGCCGGCCACCGCGGCGACCTCACGATGACCGAGCGCCGAGACGAGGCCCAGCGCGTCGCGCGCCACGTTGAGCAGCCGGAACGACCTCAGGTCGCCGTCATAGTCGGGGTCCCAGCCGGTGGTGCGCCCGTAGCCGCGCTGGTCGGGCGCGACCACGTGGAAGCCGGCGGCGGCCAGCGGCACCATCACGCGGCGCCACGAATAGGCAAGCTCGGGAAAGCCATGGAGCAGCAGGATGCAGGGACGGTCACGGTCCTCGAATCCGGCCTCCAGCAGGTGGACGTCGAGGCCGTTGATGTCGCGGACGAAGCGCGAGCGGATGCCGGCAGGCAGCATGGAGCTCTCGATCGGCGTCAGCTCGGTCATCATCGGCTCCGCTGTACGTGACTTCACCCCGGCCGGCGAATCGGCAGCGCGGCCGCCATTCGCGATCAGCCGGCCTGCAGGCTAGTGCACCGATTCCGAAGTTCGCATCACTTGGCGACATCCTCTGGTGCGAACTTCGGAATCCAGAGGCGCACTAGCAAGTCTATGATTCTAGTGCGGCTTTTAGGATTTGAAGTTCCTATGACGAGCGCGCCGCACATCTGATAGGAACTTCAAATCCGCCGCACTAGCCAGATAGCCGTCGCGCTCGATGCGCGGCAGCAGGTCGGTCTCCCAGGCGAGATACTCGGCCATGGCGGTCCGCGTGTTGCCGGGCTGCTCGTAGGGTTTCAGCCACACGTCGACCGGCTCGTCCGCCATCCGCGGGTCGGCGGACGTCAGCGCGCGACCGGCCGCCCGCCACGCCGCGTTACCGCCCGCCAGGAAGTGGACCGCGCGACCGCTCGCGGCGTGCGCCTCGGGCACCGCCAGGGCGGCAAGAATTCCGTCCTCGGAGGTCAGCACAATCGCGCCGCGCGGCGCGATGCGGTCGAGCGCCTGGGCGAGCCGGGAGCGGATCGCGAACCAGGCGCCCGGAATGTGCGCGGCCGCGTAGCTTCGGCTGAGCGACAGGTCGATCACGGTGGTACCGTCCTCCACGAGCCGCGCCGACAGATCCGTCGCGTCGATGCCCAGCTCGGGCATCGCGGCGGCGCCGACCACCGGAGCCTCGGGCCATCCGGTCTCGTTGCCCGGCTCGGCGAGCACGAACACGTCCCGCCAGCCCATCCGGCGCAGCCAGGACGCCGTCATCGCGGCCCGGACGAGCCTGTCGTCGGCGAGCACGATGCGTGCTCCCAGTGTCCCGACGTACTGGTCCGTCGCCTGCACCAGCTGGCCCCCGGGAGCCGACACGGCGCCTGCGACATGGCCGGCCCCATACTCGGCCGGCTCGCGCACGTCGAGCAGGTAGAGCGAGCGGTCGCGGCTCTCGGCGCGGAACCGGTCGAGCGTCGGACGATCGATGCGGGTCACGCCGTGGCGGCGCATCATCCGCTCGGCCGCCGACATCGCCCAGGCGAGGCCTTCCGCGGACGGATCAGGTGCGCGCCGGTCCTTGCCGCTGTCGCAGACGAAGCCCGCGAGGTTCCACCCCATGGTGCCATTGCGCAGCGCGACCACCCGGTTGGGCACGCCGGCATCGATCAGCGACTGCGCCCCGATGATGCTTCGGGTGCGTCCGGCGCAGTTGACCACGACGAGGGTCTGTGGTGACGGCGCGATGTCGCGGATGCGCAGCACCAGCTCGGCCCCGGGCACGTTGGTGGCGGTCGGGATCGAGATGCGCGAATACTCGTCGAACGGACGGCTGTCGACCACGACGAGATCGTGGCCGTCGCGCATCAGCCGGTCGAGCTCTTCCGCCGCGATGCTCGGCGTGTGGCTGCGGTGCTCGACCAGCTCGCCGAACGCCTTGCTCGGGACGTTGACGCCGGAGAACAGCTCGAGGCCGGCGGCGGCCCACGCCGCAACGCCACCCGCGAGCACCGAGAGATTGGTATAGCCGCCACGCCGCAGAACGGCCGCGCCACGTTCGGCGGGGCCGTCGGCGTCGTCGCACAGCACGATCCGGGTGCCGAGGCGCGGCACCAGCCGGGCGATCCCGAGCTCGAGGCGGCTCAAGGGCAGCGAGCGCGCCAGCAACAGATGACCGCGGGAGAAGATCAGCTCCTCGCGCAGATCGAGGAGCGCCAGCTCGCGCCCGTCGCCGAGCATTTGCCTCAGCTCGCCGGGCGCGACCTCGGGCAGTCCGGGCGCGGACACTTCGGTCGACCGCAAGGCTCAGGTCGCCTGCTGCGGGGTCATCTGGTGCACGGCGCCGGTGGCGAGGTCGAACCGAACCCGCGGGATGCGGTCCAGATTGGTGCCGGTCACCCGGATGAACCGCGCCTTGTCGGGATAGTCGATCGAATGGATCTTGCCGTCCTGATAGATGCCGGCCTGGCCGGGCAGCAGCCGATAGGTCTTGACCGGCTTGAGCTCGGCGTGCGCGGCGTCGCTGCCGACGTCGAGACGCTCCCATTCGGTCATGTCGGTGTACTTGGTGGCCTGCCCGTAGATCGCCCACGACGCGCCGTGATCATGCGGCGGCGACACCCGGGCCTTGTCGTTGATATGGGCCAGGATCTGGAAACCCAGGCTCTTGTCCTCGTAGAGAACGGTGAGGCCTTGCGGCGCACCGTCGCCGCAGTACCGGTTGAGGAAGTCCTGGTCACGGAGCAGCCGCTCGAGCCCGACGCGAACCTCCTCGCGGCCCTTGGGCCCAGGGTCGCGCCCCAGGGCGGCGCGGCAGTCGGTGACGAACTGATCGAGATCGTATGCCATGGCGTTGCTCCGGCATGTGGCCTGCGCCACATTTTCGCCGATGCGGCGGCGGCACGCCAGGGGTTTTCCCGGACTGCCGTTGGCCGCAACCGAGACCGCAGCCGACCGTTCGCGGCATGCCAGCGCGCTAACCCACGGCAGACCGCGTTTGGCTTCGTAACCGTGGCCTGGAATGACTAAATCCACTATGTTCTTTTCGATCGCAGGAGAAATCTCATGGCACCGGAGAACGACCTCACTTTTTTGAGTGAAAGTGTTCGCAAGCAGCGCGAGATTGCGCAGGAAGCGTTGGATCAGGCACGACAGATCGATGAGCTGATCAAGATCAGCCCCGATCCGGAAACGAGAGCGGCATTGGAAAAAATCAAGGCAGGCGCCTTGAAAATCACACGTGAACTTGTGGCCAATGTAACCCATACATCCTCGGCTGTGTCTTCCACGATCGGTTTCATTGACGAGCTTGTCCGAAAATAGATGGACGAGATCGAGAAAATCCAAGCTGAGCTAAGCCAACTGGAGGGCCAGGAAGGTGGCTTGGCCTCGACGACTCACGCAACAATAAGAAAACTCGAGACATGGAGACGCAGTAAAGATCGGTCATTCATCGTAAAATGGATAGTATTTCTCTATGTATTTTCGATTGCGATTTGCGTTTTATACTTGGCCGGCAGGGGACTATTTGGCCAAGAAGATGTCTTTGACAGTCTATCAGAGGTGATCAAAGTCGCAGTCTTGCCGGTCCTTACTTTGGTCATCGGATACTATTTCGGAACGGCGAAAACGGGATAACGCCCGGGCAATTGCGGCCGCTTCAGTAGGCCCGCTCGCGCAGATGGCGCTCCAGAAGCTGCAGCGCGGCGGCGCGATCGACCTCGTTCGCGGCGCTGAACGCCGCGTCGTAGGCGTCGGAGATCCAGCCGTCGTCGGGCCCCGCGGCGTCCCGCGCCAGGGTCAGCCACATCAATCCGGGCGCCACCTGGCGCGGCACCGCGCCGCCCCTGAACAGCAGGAATCCGAGCACCGCCTGGGCGCGATGCTGGCCCTTGTTGGCGGCGAGCCCGAGCCAGCGCGCGGCGAGCAGCGGCTCGCGCGCCATGCCGTTCCCGTCGAGACACAACCGCGCCAGATAGTACTGCGCATCGGGGTCGCCGAAATAGGCCGCCGCATAGGCGAACAGGTCGCGCGCCCGAGCGGGATCGGCCTTGAGGTCGGCGTCCTCGATGCCGCGAAGATAGAACTGTCCGAGAGCCACGAAGGCGCTGGCGACCACGCGGGCCCGCGGCAGATCGGGGGCATCGTCGGCGTGCTCGTCGGCGATCCGGCTGAAGAATTCGAAGGCCTTGGCGTCACGCCGGGGTACGCCCTGGCCACGGGCGTACATGCAGCCGAGCGTCGATTGCGCCATGAGGTCGCCGCCTTCGGCGGCGCGCTGCAGCGCGGGCAGCAGCGCGTAATGGCCGGAGTGGATGCAGTCGATCGGTGCCGTCGACGCCAGCGACGGCAGACCGCTTTCCACGGCCCCCGCCTGCGCGAGCCCGCAGGTCACCAACAAGGCGATCCAGATACCGATCCGCATGGCGCTATGCCCTGAGCCGCAGGCCGAACCTCGGTATTGGGGCTTGGTTTTGGGGCGGAGTTGGGACACTGGTGAGACTTGGCGGTGTCACATCGATTTGTTCGCCGCATGTGGCGCGTTCGACACACCAGACGATCGATTCCATGAAACCTGCCCGTAGCCCGTAGGATGGGTAGAGCGGCGAAATCGGGCACTTGTCCGATTTCGCCGCGAAACCCATCGATGGGTTTCGCAAGAGCTCAACCCATCCTACACGCCGAAATGATTCGGACTTCGAAATCGGTGCACCAGCGCGGTAATCGGGCGCAGGCGGTCCGCCGGCTCGGGAGCAAATTCAATTGCCGGGCGCGCGCGATCGAGTCGACAATTGCGACAATTCGAGGCCTGATGTCCGCGACCCAGGGTGCAATCCAGCGGGACCGGAACCCCCATGAATTGGATCGGACGCAGCATCGAGGCGATCGTCTTCAACAGCCGTTGGCTGGTGGCGCCCTTCCTGCTCGGGCTGATCGTCGGGCTGGCGGCGCTGCTCTATGAATTCGTCGTCAAGCTCATCGAATTCGTTGTCACACTGAAGGCTGCCGACCATGCCGAGGTGATCGTCGGCATCCTCAAGCTGGTCGACCTCTCGCTCACCGCCAACCTGGTGCTGATCGTGATCTGCTCGAGCTACGAGAACTTCATCGCTCCGATCGATCCGGCCGAGCATCCCAACTGGCCGGAGGGCCTGATCGGCATCGGGTTCGCAGGCCTCAAGCAGAAGCTGCTCGGCTCGATCGTGGCCATCGCGGCGGTCAGCGTGCTGGAATGGTTCATCTATGTCGACACCCAGGTCGACAGCGTCAAGCTCGCCTGGGTGGTCGGAATACTGATCGCGTTCGCGGTCGCCATGCTGATCCTGGCGATCGCCGACCGCCTGAGCAGCGCACCAGCCGTGGACAGGCACTGACGACGGCAGCCCCATGGCGTCATTCTCGTCGATCGCGACGGCGGCGATACGCCGGCATCACGACCGGATCGTCCTGGTGCTGCTGGGCTTCGCCGCCGGCTACGTGGACGGCTGCACCATGGTGGCGCTGTTCGGGCTGTTCGTCGCCCAGGTGACCGGCAGCTTCGTCGTCGCCGGCGCGCTGCTGGTGGTCCATGAGCAAGGGGCCCTGATCAAGGTGCTGGCGATTCCGGCCTTCGTGGTCGGCGCCGCGGTAACGACCGTGCTGGTTGCCGCCGTGCGCGGCACCGCCGCCGTGCTCGGCCTCGAATGCCTGTTGCTGGTCGGTCTCGCCGCCGCTGCGCTGAGCGGCCCGCTGGCCGGCCCGGACGAGCCGCGGGCGCTTGCGGCGGGCCTGTTCGGTCTCGGTGCCATGGGGGTGCAGAGCGCCTTCGTCCGGCTGACCATGCGTGGGGCATGCTCGACCAATGTGATGACCACCAACACCACGCAGGTCGCGGTCGATGCAACCGTGCTCCTGCTCGCCCGGCTGGAGCGTGGCGGATTTCCGCGCCTGCGGCCGGCGCTCGATCCCGGCGAGGCGCGCGGCCGGCTGGCGCAGACGCTGCCCGTGGTGCTCGCGTTCCTGGCGGGGACGCTGGGTGGCGCGGTCGCCTGCGATCGTGTCGGGTTCGTCGCGCTGATGCTGCCGATCACGATCATGCTCGGCCTCACCATTCAGGCCGCGCGACGGGACCGCCCGGAGACCATCTGACCAGTCAAGATCTTCCAGCCAGCGCCTTGTCGATCTCGCGCCGCAGGACGGTCTCGAAATTGTCCGCCGTGATCGGGCCGACCAGCTTGAACCAGATCCTTCCGTCGCGGCCGACGACGAACGTTTCCGGCACGCCGTAGACGCCCCACTCGATGGCGGCGCGGCCGTTCTGGTCGGCGCCCGAGGCCACGAACGGATTGCCGTAGCGGCCGAGGAACCGGCGCGCGTTGTCGGCCTCGTCCTTGTAATTGATGCCGACGAGGCGAAGTCGCGAATCCTCGGCGAGGCGCATCAGGAACGGGGCCTCATCGCGGCACGGCACGCACCACGAGCCCCAGACATTGACCAGCGTCACCTCGCCGATGAAGTCCTTGGGAGCGATGCCGGGAACCGGCTTGCCGTCGCGCTCCAGGCCGGCGACCGGCGGCAGTTCGGTCGCCGGGGCCGGATGGCCGATCAGCGCCGAGGGAATGTGCGACGGATCGCCGGCACCGAGGCGGACCAGGAACAGCGCCGTGAGCCCGAGGAACACCGCGAGCGGCACCAGCACGATGATGCGGCGACGCGCCGGCGGCGGATCGAGGGGCGGTGGTGTCATTGTGCGGCCTGCCGGGATGCCTCGGAGCGCCGCCTGACGCCGCTCGCCTCGAGCTCGGCGAGGGTGCGCACCTGCGCCCTGTGGTCGGCGATCACCCAGACGACGAGGGCCGCCACCACGGCGGCGGAGATCGCATAGGCGGCGACGATGAAGGCGGCGTGCGCTCCGAGATCCATGTCAGCGGGTGCTCACGCGGCCTCGGCCTGCATCAGCCGCAGGGTGCGCACGCGCCGGCGCAGGATCTCGTTGCGCATGGCCGACACATGCAGGGTGAGGAACAGCAACGTAAAGGCGACCACCATCACCAGCAGCGGCAGCAGGATGGCGGGATGGATGGTCGGCCCGCCGAGACGGATGACAGACGCCGGCTGATGCAGGGTGTTCCACCAGTCGACCGAGAATTTGATGATCGGAAGATTGACGGCACCGACCAGGGTGAGGATAGCGGCGGCGCGGCCGGCGCGCGACGGGTCGTCGACGGCGCGCCACAGCGCGATCAGCCCGAGATACATCAGGAACATGATCAGCACCGAGGTCAGCCGCGCGTCCCACACCCAATACGTGCCCCACATCGGACGACCCCACATCGAGCCGGCGAACAGGCAGATGAAGGTGAACGCGGCGCCGATCGGGGCCGCGGCCTTCAGGGCCACGTCGGCCAGCGGATGCCGCCACACCAGGGTTCCCAGGGCGGCCACGCTCATCAGCGCCCAGCACAACATGCCGAGCCAGGCCGCCGGCACGTGGATGAACATGATGCGGACGGTGGCGCCCTGCTGATAGTCGTCGGGCGCCACGAAGAAGGCGAGGTAGAGCCCGGCCGCAAAGGCCGCCAGCGTGACCGGCACCAGGACCTGCAGCAGGCGGTGCGAGAACGCGAGAAATCGCGACGGATTGGCAAGACCGATCAAGCCCATGGCGCTTGTCTTAACGGCGGACGAAACGGCGTGCAATGCGATCGAGCGCGGGTCTTCGAACGCGCGCCCTGAGCGGCTCATTCGAGCCCGTGGCGGAGCGCCGCCGCCGCCGCGTACGGCCCGATCACCAGGCTCAGCAGGGTCAGCGCCGCGAGGATCGCGAACGGCGGGCCGAACGGCACCGGACCGACGATGGCGGCATTGGAGGCCGACACGCCGAAGATCAGGATCGGGATGGTCAGGGGCAGCACCAGGACCGGAAGCAGCAGGCCACCCCGTCGCAGCGCGACCGCGAGGGCGGCGCCGATCAGCCCGATGAAGGTCAGCGCCGGCGTCCCCACCAGCAGGGTGAGCGCCACGGCGCCGATCGCTCCCGGCTCCAGGTTGAGGAACAGGCCGAGCGCGGGCGCCGCGATGACCAGCGGCAGGCTGGTGGTGACCCAGTGCGCGAGCGCCTTGACGGCGACCGCGAGCTCGAGCGGCGCGCGGCCGGTGAGGATCAGGTCGAGCGAGCCGTCGTCGTGGTCGGCAGCGAGCAGCCGATCGAGCGCCAGCAGGCTCGCCAATAGCGCCCCGATCCACAGGATCGCCGGCCCGATGCGCGCGAGCAGCGCGAGGTCGGGGCCCACTCCGAGCGGCACGATGGTGACGACGATCAGGAAGAACAGCACGCCGACCAGCGCACCGCCGCCGACCCGCACGGCGAGCCGCATGTCGCGGACCAGGAGGGCGGCGAGCGCGTCCATCACCGGGCATCTCCGAGGATGAGCTCGCGGGTGCCGTCGAGGCCGAGCGGGCCGTGGGTCGCCGCCAGGATCAGGCCGCCGCCGGCCAGGTGACGGCGCATGATGTCGGCGAGCCGCGC
>JBEKZK010000136.1:0-9218 GCA_049509935.1 Xanthobacteraceae bacterium
GGAACTTCAAATCCTAAAAGCCGCACTAGAATCATAGACTTGCTAGTGCACCTTTGGATTCCGAAGTTCGCACCAGAGGATGTCGCCAAGTGATGCGAACTTCGGAATCGGTGCACTAGCCGCGGCTCCGGAGGCCCGATCATGTCCGCTGCCGCCGTTTTCGCGCCCCTGTTCGTCCAGGTCGCGCTGACGTTCGGCCTGATGCTGTGGATGGCGGTTGCCCGTACCGAGGCGGTGCGCCGCGGCGAGGCGCGCGTCCGCGACACCGCGTTGGGTGAACCCAACTGGCCGCCGCGGGTGCGCCAGATCGCCAACAGCTTCCACAATCAGTTCGAGTTGCCGCTGCTGTTCTACGTGCTGGTCATACTCGCCTATGTGCTGCACCATGCCGACTACATCTTCGTCGTTGCAGCGTGGATCTTCGTCGTGTCGCGCCTCGTTCATGCCTATGTCCATACCGGCCCCAACGTGGTGCCGCGCCGGTTCATGGCATTCCTGGTCGGCGCCGTGGTGCTGCTGCTGATGTGGGCGCTGTTCGCGGCGCGCATCCTGCTCGGCGTCGGATGACGCCGGCGGCGCGGATCTCCGCCGCGATCGAGGTGGTGGCCGACATCGCGGCGCGGCGACGCCCGGCCGGCGACGCGCTGAAGGACTGGGGCCTTTCACACCGCTTCGCTGGCTCCGGCGACCGCGCCGCCATCGCCGGGCTCGTCTACGACGCGCTGCGGCGGCGGTCGTCGAGCGCCTGGATCATGGGCGACGACGCGCCCCGCTCCAATCTGCTCGGCATGCTGCGGCTCGAGCGCGGCCTCGACGTCGAGGCCATCGCGGCGCTGTGCGACGGCGCCGGGCATGCGCCGTCGCCGCTGTCCGCCGAAGAGCGGACGCGGCTTGCCGGCGCGACCCTCGAGGGCGCCCCAATGCCGGTCGCCGGCGACTATCCGGACTGGCTGGACGGCCATTTTGCCCGCACGTTCGGCGACGACCGCGGCGCGGCGCTGGCGGCGCTCGCCCGCCGCGCTCCGCTCGACGTGCGCGTCAACGCGCTCAAGGGCGGCCGCGAGCAGGCCGCCGCGGCGCTCTCCGACGTCAACCCGTCGCCCACCCGCTGGTCGCCGGTCGGGCTGCGGATCGAGCTGGCGCCGGAGGCCCGGAGCCCGGCGCTCCACGCCGAGCCGGCCTTCCTCAAGGGCCTGATCGAGATCCAGGACGAGGGCTCGCAGCTCGCCGTGCTGCTGTCGGGCGCGCGACCCGGCGAGCAGGTGGTCGACCTGTGCGCCGGCGGCGGCGGCAAGACGCTGGGGCTCGCGGCGCAGATGGAGAATCACGGCCAAATCTATGCGACCGACAGCGACAAGCGGCGGCTGGCGCCGATTCACGCCCGGCTCGAGCGCGCCGGCGCGCGCAATGTCCAGGTCCGTACTCCCCGGGGCGGCAAGGACACGCTGGCCGACCTTGCGGCCGGCGCCGACCTTGTGCTGATCGACGCGCCGTGCACCGGCACCGGCGTGTGGCGCCGCAATCCGGACGCCAAATGGCGGATCCGCCCGGGTGCGCTGGCCGAGCGACAGAAGGAGCAGGTCGAGGTGCTGGCGCGCGCCGCGCCGCTGGTGAAGCCCGGCGGCCGCATCGCCTATGTGACCTGCTCGGTGCTGGAGGAGGAGAACGGCGCCCAGGTACGGGACTTTCTCGCTCGGCACGCGGACTTTGCCGTGGTGCCGACGGATCGGGTGGCCGAGGCGCTGGGCGAGCGCGCATTCCTGTTCCGCCGTGCCGTCACGATGTCGGCCGAAGGCATCCTGATGACGCCGCTGCTTACCGGCACCGACGGGTTTTATGTCGCGGTGCTGGCGCGGGCGCGCGGCGTGTAGGGTGCTGCATCGTGCGTGTTGCGGTGGGCACGTCGCTGCGCCGTGCCCGTTGCGGTGGGCACGCTTCGCTTTGCCCACCCTACGGCACCCGCGGAACCGTAGGGTGGGCAAAGGAGCGCAGCGACGTGCCCACCGCCGCGCCACCGGCCGATCCACAGCGCCGCCGCAAAGAGGTTGAAGAATCGATCGGCCGTCGTCCATATGCGCGTCCCCCAGTGCCACCAGCCCCATCATGAGGTGCCAGGCGTGACCGGATCGATCGAGCAACGCATATCCGAGGAGCTGGGCGTTCGCCTCCAGCAGGTCGAGGCCGCGGTCGCGCTGCTCGATGGCGGTGCCACAGTGCCGTTCATCGCGCGCTATCGCAAGGAGGCGACCGGCACGCTCGACGATGCGCAATTGCGCCGGCTGGAGGAGCGCCTGGCCTACCTGCGCGAGCTGGACGCCCGGCGGCAGGTGATCCTCGACTCGATCCGCGTGCAGGGCAAGCTCGATCCCGGGCTCGAAGCCGCGATCCTCGCGGCGGACAGCAAGAGCCGGCTCGAGGACATCTATCTCCCGTTCAAACCCAAGCGCCGCACCAGGGCGGAGATCGCCCGGGAGGCCGGCCTCCAACCGCTCGCCGAGCGGCTGCTGGCCGACCCCGCCACCGTGCCGGAGGCTGCTGCCGCTGCGTTCGTCGATCCCGGGAAGCAGGTGGCGGACGTGGCGGCCGCCCTCGATGGCGCCCGCGCCATCCTGATCGAGCGCTTCGCCGAGGACGCCGATCTGATCGGCATTTTGCGTGAGGAGATGTGGTCGCGGGGCCGGATCACCGCCCGGGTGCGCGACGGCAAGGCCGAGGCGGGAGCCAAGTTCAGCGACTATTTCGATTTCGCCGAGCCGCTCACCAGGCTGCCGTCGCACCGCATCCTGGCGCTGTTCCGCGGCGAGCGCGAGGAGGTGTTGGCGATCACCGTCGAGCCGGAGGAGGCGGCGACGCCGACCGGCCCATCGTCCTACGAGCAGCGCATCACGCACCGCTTCGCCATCGCCGACCGCGGTCGCCCGGCCGACCGCTGGCTGGTCGAGACCGCCCGCATGGCGTGGCGGGGCAAGATCCTGATCCATCTCTCGATCGACCTGCGCCTGCGGCTGTGGGACGCGGCCGAGCAGGAGGCGGTGCGGGTGTTCGCCGCCAACCTGCGCGACCTGCTGCTCGCAGCGCCGGCCGGCGCGCGGGCAACCATCGGGCTCGATCCCGGATTCCGCTCCGGCGTCAAGGTCGCGGTGGTGGACGCGACCGGCAAGGTGGTGGCGACGTCGACCATTCATCCGCACGAGCCGCAGCGGCGCTGG
This sequence comes from Xanthobacteraceae bacterium, assembly GCA_049509935.1. Classification (GTDB taxonomy): domain Bacteria; phylum Pseudomonadota; class Alphaproteobacteria; order Rhizobiales; family Xanthobacteraceae; genus AP-16. The sequence continues at coordinate 3,210 of JBEKZK010000136.1, forward strand.
GACGAGGCCATCGCGGCCCTGGCGACGCTCGCGCGCCAGCACCGCGTGGGGCTGATCGCGATCGGCAACGGAACGGCGTCGCGCGAGACCGACAAGCTCGCAACCGAGCTGATCCGCCGCCACCCCGACCTCAAGCTCGCCAAGGTCGTGGTGTCGGAGGCCGGGGCCTCGGTCTACTCCGCATCGGCCTTCGCGTCGGACGAGCTGCCCGATCTCGACGTGTCGCTGCGCGGCGCGGTGTCGATCGCGCGACGGCTGCAGGATCCGCTCGCTGAGCTCGTCAAGATCGATCCGAAATCGATCGGCGTCGGGCAGTATCAGCACGACCTGACCGAGACCAAGCTGTCGCGCGCCCTCGATGCGGTGGTCGAGGACTGCGTCAACGCGGTCGGCGTCGACGTCAACACCGCCTCGGCGCCGCTGCTCGCGCGCGTCTCCGGGATCGGAGCGGGGCTGGCGCACAATATCGTCCTGCACCGTGATGCAAACGGACCGTTCCCGTCGCGCAAGGCGCTCAAGGAGGTGTCCCGGCTGGGCCCCAAGGCGTTCGAGCAATGCGCTGGATTTCTCCGCATCCAGAACGGCGCTGATCCGCTCGATGCGTCCGGCGTCCATCCGGAATCCTATCCGGTCGTCAGGCGCATCATCGCGGCGACCAGGAGCGATATCCGGACCCTGATCGGCAATGCCGCGATCCTGCGGCCGCTGTCGCCGCAGGCGTTCGTCGATACGACGTTCGGGCTGCCGACGGTGACCGACATCCTGCGCGAGCTCGAGAAGCCGGGCCGCGATCCGCGTCCGGCCTTCAAGACCGCCGTCTTCAAGGAGGGTGTGGAAACCCTCGGCGACCTCGAGCCCGGGATGGTGCTGGAAGGCGTGGTCACCAACGTGGCCGCGTTCGGCGCGTTCGTCGACATCGGCGTCCATCAGGACGGCTTGGTGCACGTCTCGGCGATGGCCCGAACCTTCGTGAAGGATCCGCGCGCCATCGTGAAGCCCGGCGACATCGTTCGCGTCAAGGTCCTAGAGGTCGACCAGCCGCGCAAGCGCATCGGCCTGACGCTGCGGCTCGACGACGAGGCGGGAGCACCGGCGACCGACACGCGGCGCGGGCCCGGCGACGCGCGCGGCCGGCACAGCGCCGGCTCGGCGCAGCGGACCGAGCAGGCCGCCACCGGAGGGGCGCTTGCGGACGCGCTGCGCAGAGCCGGCCTCGATAGAACCAGCAAACGCTGACGAGCGGAGCTTCGGGTCTGCGGCTATTGGAACGCCTTGATCACCGACTCGAGGTTCACCCGCAGCGACCGGTCATGGTGGAGGATCGGTGGAATCTCCCGTTCGATCTCCAGGAGCTGGTAGACGGCCATCTGCGCCACTCTCACCGAATATTCGACCGTGAACACCACGTCCTCGGGAATTTCGACGAACTGACTGACAAGCGCCAGGTTCTTCGAGATGCCGGGCACCGGATCCGGCCGATCACCCTTGGCGCGCGGCATGAACATGCTGGTGATGTAGGGCAGCCGGCACGGAATGCAGATGGACCTGGCAAACGTCGTGTCGATGTCGAAGTTGAGGTGACCACAGAGCTCGCGCAGGATCTCTTCGCCGGTGCACCGCGACATCGGCTTGGCGACGAAGTCGCCGGTGCGATCGGGGTGAAGCGCATATCCCCAGAAGACCTGGACGTCGGCGGGTTGGCCCGCAAAGTGCGGCTGATGCGGCAGCACGACCGACATCAACCAGCGGGAATCCTTGAACGTCACGAGTCCGCCGGTGCCGGCCTCGTTGCCGGAGAACGCCTCCATCCTGGAGAAGAAGGTGGGGTCGTGGAGCGTCACGGTGAACGATTCCCAATAGGACTCCGGGATCGACGAGTTGAAGGCCGCAGGGTTGCCGAACGCCGGATGGTATCCGGCGAGCTTCTCCCAGAGCATCCACCCGCCGCTGCTCGACTTGGTCAACGGTTCGGGCGCCGTGGTCATCGAGCCGATGCTCGATGCATCGGTCATCGAGGCGTTCTGCAGGAATACGAAATCGTCGGCCCTGACCGGCACGGTTTCCTTTGCACCGTCGCGCTGACACGCCAGGCCGGTCACCACGATCTTGCCATCGACCTTCGTGATGTCGATGTCGCTGACTGTGCAGTCGGCAATGAAATGAACGCCCTGCTTTTCGAGCCAGGCCTGCAACGGGCGGACGAGAGAGTCGTACTGGTTGAAAATCGTGCGTTTCACCCCCGCGAGCGTCTCGATGCGGACGAACTCCTTCATGAACCTGTGCAGATAGCGCTTGAACTCGACCGCGCTGTGCCACGGCTGGAACGCGAATGTGGTCGCCCACATGTACCAGAATTTGGTCTCGAAGAATTCCGGCGACAGCCAGTCCGTGATGCGGCTCGCACCCAGCGTCTCCTCGCTCGCCTCGGCCAGCCGGACGAGCTCGACCCGGTCCTTCATGCTGAAGCCCATGGAGGTCACATCGACGATCGCGCGATTGCGATCAACCAGACGCGCACGTGAATGCGACTTGAACCGTTCGTTGAAATTGATGGTTTCCTCGAAGACCGTCTTGCCCGGATCGGCGAGCGATGGAATCGACTTGAACAGGCCCCACGTGCATTCGTAGTTGTCGGTTGTCAGCATGCGCCCGCCGCGCATCGAGTATCCGGCCTGCGGTGTCCATGCCGCATCGAGGCTGCCGCCGAATGCCGAGGCGGCCTCGTACATCGTGATGTTGTCGCCGGCAAAATCGCCGTCGCGGATCATGAATGCGGCGGCGGCCATCGATCCGATGCCACCGCCAACCATAAAGGCTTTTCTGTTCCGAGTTGACGTGATCATGGGGAGAATCCTTCTCTGCAGGCTCACACCACCGGCGACATGAACTCACGGTGTCGGGCGATGCATGGCCACGGTAGCCTCGGAAACTACTCATGCGCCGCCGATGGGCTCGCCTCGGCATGCAACCCGCTGGTCGGGTGCGGACGTCGAGGAGGGGAGAGAGAAGGCGGCGGATCGCGAAACGTCATGAAGTGCCCGAAGCCGGCACACAGTCCGACGTTCGAGCCCTGTTGCATTGACGCAGGTCAACCGGTGCCAGTCCGGAGCGGCGTCGAATTGGCGCGGTCCGGAGCAGAAGGTCGCCGCTGTTCCTTCACACCACCGGCGACATGCCGCCGTCGACATTGATTGCCGTGCCGGTGACGAAGCCGGCCGCGTCGGAGGCGAGGAAGCAGGCGACGTTGGCGAACTCCTCCGCGGTGCCCATGCGGCCGAGCGGAATGTTGGCGCCCAACTTGGCGGTGAACTCGTCGAACGTCACGTTCTGCCCCTGGCCGCGATGGCGCCGCACCCACTGGTCGCTGACGATGAGCCCGACCAGCAGCGCGTTCACCAGCACGTTGTGGGGCGCGTACTCGCCCGCCAGCACCTTGGTCAGCGCCATCCCGGCGGCGCGCGACACCACCGTCGGCGCGCCGCCCGCCCGTGGCGCCTTGGCGCCGATGTTGAGCACATTGATGATGCGCCCCCATTTGCGCGACTTCATGCCGTCGAGCACCAGCCGCGAGGTGCGGATGGCGGCGAACAGCTTGAGGTCGAGGTCGGCCTGCCAGATGTCGTCGGTGACGTCGGCGAACGGCATCGCCCGTGACTCGCCGGCATTGTTCACCAGGATGTCGACCTTGCCGAACCGCTCCATGATCCCGGCATGCGCACGCCCGATGTCGTCGGCCTTGCAGACATCGCAGGGAAAGACCGCCACCCGCGCCTTGGCGGTTAGCGCGACGGCGGCCGCCGCTTCCTCGAGGACCTCCGGCCGCCGGGCCAGCATCGCCACGTCAGCGCCGCTTTGGGCGAAGCGCGTCGCCATGGCGAGCCCGAGCCCCTTGCTTGCCCCGGTGATCATGGCCGTGCGGCCAGTGAGATCGATTTCCATGCGGTGTCCCCTACAGCGCTTCCCGCTCTTAGTGAACCACTTGTTGCGGCGCCTCGACCCGGGAAGCGCTGTAGATTCTCTGTTGGCGCATGTCCTTGATCGGCGAACCGGGTCTACTTCGCCGGGACATGCTGTAGGGCGCGCGCCACTCGAAAGTCACGGGAAGCTATGCAATAGGCGGCCCAAGTCGGCAAGCATTGCCGGACGATCGCCGGCGCCCATCGCCCTCTGGGGTCGCGGCATCGATTTGAAATTTCCCGAATTTGTCGTATGTATTGCCGGAATAATCGGGCAAAGGACCGGACAAATGGCGCAAACGCGCGGCGGTAAGGTTCAGGCAAAGCGGCTCGCACACCGCGCAGCTGTCGAGCGAGCATCCTCGACGGGCCAAATCGTGAGGCCAAATCTTGGCGCGCCGCTGATCGCCGCCTTCATTGACGAGGGCGGCCACGTCGCCATTCACCGGGTCGCCGAAAGCTTCGGCATGTCCAAGGGCCAGCTCGCCGAAACCTTGGGCTTGGGGCGCGAGACCTTTCACAAGTCGGCGCGCTTGAACGCTGCCAAAACCCAGAGCCGAGCTCGGGAGATGCTGGAGATCGTCAGCCGGATTGCCGCCTGGGCCGGCGGCAAGGATCAGGCGATGGCGTGGTATCGCGCCCAGCCGATCGCCGCCTTCGGCGATCGCACCGCCGAGGCGCTGGTGAAGTCCGGCCAGGCGGCCGCTGTGCGAGATTACCTTGATCACCTCGCGATGGGCGGATTTGCGTGAGGTTTGAGTGGACGTGCTATCGCGCGCACGATCCGCGATGGGCGTTCAAACCTCTCTCCGGCGAAGGGGCCTCCATCCGAGGGGCTCGCTTCAACCCGAAAGGCATGCCGGCGCTCTATCTGGCCTTGGATGTCATGACGGCGGTGAAGGAGGCGAACCAGGGTTTTGCCTACAAGATCGAACCTTGCGTCCTGTGCTCCTACGAGGTCGCGTGCGAGGACATCGCGGACCTGCGGACGGCAGAGGGGCGTGCCGAGCATCTCGTCGGAATCGAGGACATGGCGTGTCCCTGGTTCACGCGGCTGGCCGCCGGCAAGGAGCCGCCGTCGTGGCAGATCGCGCGGCGGCTGCATCGCGAGGGCAGGGCAGGAGTGCTCGTGCCGAGCTTCGCGCCGGGCGCTACCGCGGATGATCACAATCTGGTCTTGTGGCGGTGGAGCGAAGGGCCGCCGCACCAGATCCGGGTCTTTGATCCCAGCGGACGGCTGCCGAAGGATCAGCTCTCGTGGCGCTGAGACGCTCAATGAACACAAGAGCGTCCTGCCGGCTCGCACCGGTCGATCGCTGCTTCGTGAGGCGGGCCGCCGAGGGCCGGTTCCGGGACGAGTCGACGGGTCGAGGAATGCACTGGCCTGCCGAGGTCGGCAAGCGCGTCGCCCATGGGGTCGCTGGAAATGCGGCAGGCTTGACCGGCGGCGTTGCGCACCGCACATAGCATATCCGAACGGCCGTTGTGCTCGATTCTCGCTATTCTCGCTCGCGACGAAACCGCCGGTGCAGAACGCAACGGTTCCCAGATGCACGACAAGATTCTGATCGTCGATTTCGGCTCCCAGGTCACCCAGCTGATCGCCAGGCGGGTGCGCGAGGAAGGGGTCTATTCGGAGATCGTCCCGTACCAGAAGGCCGAGGCCGCGCTCGCCGCGATGAAGCCAAGGGGCGTCATCTTGTCAGGCGGCCCCGCCTCGGTGCTCGACGACGGTGCGCCGCTCGCTCCGACCGCGCTCTATACCGCCGGCGTGCCGGTGCTCGGCATCTGCTACGGCGAGCAGGTGATGGCGCACCAGCTCGGCGGCAAGGTCGAGGGCGGCCACCATCGCGAGTTCGGGCGCGCCGAGGTCGAGATCATCGCGCCGTGCGCGCTGTTCGGGGACGTATGGCGGACCGGCGAGCGCTATCCGGTGTGGATGAGCCACGGCGACCGGGTGACCAGGCTGCCCGACGGCTTTCGCGCGGTCGCCGCTGCGGTCAATGCGCCGATCGCCGCGATCGCCGACGAGGCGCGAAAATTCTACGCCACC
>JBEKZK010000137.1:0-9208 GCA_049509935.1 Xanthobacteraceae bacterium
GCCAGATCCTGCTCACCGCCCCGCTCTCGATCGCGCGCAGCAGCACCTCGGCGTCGGCCGCGCGGCCGAGCACCAGGGTCGGCGTCGACAGCGACCCTCTGGCGTGCTGGCGGGTGCGCGTATAGCGGAAGTACCGATAGGCGATCCGCGGTCCGCCGAGAAAGAACATCTGGAGGAACCAGTAGAGCGCGATCGTGACCTTGCCGAAGAAGAAGGTGCCGAGGAAGGTCGGTGCGACCAGGATGTAGTCGAGCACCAGGAGCGACAGCGCCAGCACCGTGGAGGCGCGCACGATGTTGCTCAGATCGGGCAGCGAGGCGAAGCGCCATTTGGCCTTGTTGAGGCCGAAGAACGCGTAGACGATCGCCGCATAGATGAGGAAGCCCGGGAGCACGGCGAGCAGCAGGTCGCGGCGCGCGGCGAGCCCGGCGCCCTCGAACCGGATGTAGAACGTCACCACGACCGCGGCGGCGGTCGCCAGCACATCGATCACGAGGATCAACACCGAGCGCGACGTCAGATTGAGCAGTTTGACCATCGTCTCATGTGCAGGTGGGGGATCGATGCCACTCCCCGGTCCCGTCCCCCACGGACGCCGAGCCCGGCACAGCCGCCGCTCGAGAACCTAGCCGGCTTTCCCCATCGGCGCCACCGCGGCGCACCTGTGAGGAACCCTGTGAGCTGGGGAGGGTGCGCGCGCGTTCCGACCCCCGCCTCACCCGATCCCCCCCTCCAATGCGGCGTCGACGGCGGCGAGGACCTGGCGGAGCGGCAGCTCGTCCAGGCAACGGCTATAGCTGTCGAGCCGGCGTTCGCAGCCTTCCTGCTGGCACGGCACGCAGAACAGCGGGGTCTGCACCAGCCAGACGTTCCGGCGCCGCTGAACGGTATCCACCAGCCTCCACGGCGTTGCCAGGCCGCCGGCCGGCCAGGGCCCCCAGCGCGACGGATCGGTCGGTCCGTAGAGCGCCACGGTGGGGCATCCCGATGCTGCCGCCAGGTGGGTGACCGACGTGTCGGGCCCAGCGTAGATGCGGGCTCCGGTCACCAGGGCGGACAGCTCCGGCCAGCCGAGCGAGCCCTCGAGCCGGCGCAGCGGATGGCCGCAACCGCCCCAGACCTCGTCGAGATACCGCCGCTCCTCGGCGGCCGGACCGCCGGTGGCCACGATCGTCAGCCCGCGGCGGGCGAGCTCGGCGGCGAGGCCCCGCCATCCTTCGGCCGTCCAGCGCTTGTAGCGGTACATCGGCGCCGCATGGATCACCGCGTAAGGCGTCTGCGGGATCACGGCGGCTCGAATCGGCCCGGCCGGGCAGACCACTTCGGGGACACGTCCGATGCCGAGCGCGTCGGCAAGGCGCAGCACGTCGTCGACGCGGTGGAGGCCGGGGTCGGCCTGGACCGAGCGGCCGAGGGCGAGCCGCTTCAGCCGGGCGGCAACGCCCCCCGGCTCCACCGGTCCGGCCCGGTTGGCTGCCGCCGCCCACGCCAGGAAGGTCGGCCGATCGCCGGTCTGCGTCGACACGCCGAGATCGTAGCGGCACCACAGACGCCGGACGATGCCGAGACTCTGCGCGGCGGTCGGCCGCTGCGGCATGGCGATGACGGCGTCGATGTCGGGATTGCCCGCCAGAATGCCCTCGGTGCCGGCAAAGACCAGGGTCTCGATCGTGGCATCCGGCCAGGCGCGGCGGAGGCTGCGAATGAGCGGCGTCGTCAGCAGGACGTCGCCGAGGCGGCGCAGCGCGATCACCAGGACGCGCGGGCGCGCCGGCAGCAGCATCATCGTCACGGCATCGCGCCGCCCGAGGGATGTTCGGGCTCGAGTGCCGCAGCGGCATGCTGGCGCAGCACCATGCCGCCGACGACGCCGACGCCGAACACGTAGAGCCAGCCCTGGCTGAAGTCGAACAGGTGCGAGTTGAACTGCGACGACACGATGTTCTGCACCACGACGACGAGCCCGATCCACGCGGCGAGGCCGGGACCACGGAACAGGGCGAAGTGCGCCAGCCACATGGCGAGCAGCACCGCGACTCCGACGAGCCCGATCTGGATCGCGACCGCCAGGATCTGCTGATGGGGATTTTCCGAAGCGATCGCCGACGCCTGATCGCGTCCGCTCACCGAGCTGCGGAACAGCCCGTTGATCGACCCGGTGCCATGGCCGATCAGCGGAGCCGCGGCCACGAAGCCGATGGACTTGCGCCAGAACTCGACGCGAATTCCGCTCGAGGTCAGGGTATCGTTGCTCTCGTACCGGTGGAAATCCTCGACCAGCTGATCGACGCGTTCGCGCAGGTAGGGCGAGGACGCCCACAGGACGACAGCCACCGATGCGGCCGCCGCCACGGCGCCGATCAACCCCTTCGGCCCGAACCGGCGGAGCCCGAACACTACGGTGAGGACCACGATGGCCACCAGGGCGGTCCGGCCGGTGGCCACGTAGGCGATGTCGGCGAGGAAGCAGCAGGCGAGCGCCACCGCGGCGAGCGCAGCCTGCCGGCGTGCACCCTGCCACCAGTCGGCCGCAAGGCCGAGCAGGGCAAACATGCAGATCAGGAACACGCCGCTCTGCAGGATGTAGTCCTTGACCGGGACCCCGGGTTGGCCTCCGACGTGCAGGCCAACGCGATTCCACAGCAGCGCATGGAGCACCGAGGCGGCGAGCAGCGCGACGGCGGAAATTAGGAACCCGATCAGCACCGCTCCGCCGCCGTCGGAGCGGCGGAACCGGGCGAGCAGCAGCGGGATCACCAGCAGCCGGTGGAACGACGCGAGCCCGCCGAGACGCTCGGCCAGCGAGGCATCCGACCACAGCGTGCCGAGCACGGCAAGCCCCCACAGCAGCACCGGCAACCCGCCGGCCCAGGTCGCAACCTCGCGCCGCAGCGCCGCGGGATCGGCCGTCGGCAGGACCACGAGCAGCCAGAGCCCGATGAGAATGCCGGTCGCCGAGGTCGACCACGGCAGCGACGCCGCCACCGCGACGACGAGACGGTCGCCCAGGCGCGCCAGCGCCGGACGATCGGGCCACCTGTCGATCCGCGCGGCGATCAGAGGCTCGGCCGTCGGCGGGGTCATCCGGTCACCGCTTCGCCGATGGTTCCGCCGCCGGCCTCGTGACCAGCCGCGACGCCGCCGCGTCGTCCGACCGCCGGGAGCGATCGATGATCCGCGTCGTGCTGAAGCCGGCGGCGACGTCGATCAGCAGGACTGCTCCGCCGGCCGCTTCCACCACCTCGCGACCCACCACCTCGTCGGGGCGGTAGTCGCCGCCCTTGACCAGCACGGTCGGCCGCACGTGCCTGATGAGCTCGAGCGGGGTGTCCTCGGCGAACACCACGACCAGGTCGACGGCTTCGAGCGCGGCCAGCAACACCGCGCGCGACTGCTCGTTCTGGATCGGGCGACCCTCGCCCTTGAGCCGGGCGACCGAGGCGTCGCTGTTGAGCCCGACCACCAGCCGGTCGCAGGCGGCCCGGGCCTCGGTCAGCACCTTGATGTGACCGGGATGGAGGATATCGAAGCAGCCATTGGTGAACCCGATCCGCAGATCGTGGCGCCGCCAGTCGTCGAGCCGGTCGTCGAGCGTCGACCAGTCGAAGACGATCTTTTCCTCGGATGCGAGCGAGGCGGCCGGCAATATGCGCGAGCGCAGCTCCGCGATGCTCACCGTCGCGGTCCCGCGTTTGCCGACCACGACGGCGGCCGCCGCATTGGCGGCACGGGCGGCGGCCTCGAAGTCGGCGCCGATCGCCAGCAGCGTGGCGAGCACCGCCACCGCGGTGTCGCCGGCGCCCGACATGTCGCGAACCTTGACCGGATAGCCCGGAACGTGAATGGCCGCGGCGTCGCGGACCACGAGGGTCATGCCCTCCTCGCTGCGGGTCGCCAGCACCGCCTCGCTGTCGACGATGCGCCCGAGCTCGGCGGCGGCCGACGCGATATCGTAGTCGCTCAACGCCGGCCGGCGGGTCGCGATGGCGAGCTCCATCCGGTTCGGCGTGATCAGGGTGGCGCCGCGATAGACCGCATAGTCCGTGCCCTTGGGATCGACCACCACGGGCTTGCCGAGGCGCCGTGCGGCATCGATCACGGCGCGGATGACGCCCGGGGTCAGGACGCCCTTGGCGTAGTCGGACAGCACCACGGCATCGGCCTGCGGCAGCAGCCTCAGCGCATCCGCGATCAAGGCCTTCTCGCAGTCGGGGTCGATCGCCCGCGCGAGCTCCCAGTCGGCGCGCAGCAGATGGGTCGAGTGACGCTCCGAGACGAACCGGACCTTGCGGGTGGTGGGCCGCGCGCGGTCGACCACGGGGTGGGGCTCGATGCGGGTCTCCGACCGCAGCGCCGACACCAGGGCACGGCCGGCATCGTCCTCGCCGATGACGCCGACCAGCAGGCAGCGGGCGCCGAGCGCCGCGACATTGCGCGCCACATTGCCGGCGCCGCCGATCAGCGCCTCCTGGCGCGACACCGCGATGACCGGCGTCGAGGCCTCCGGCGAAATGCGCGACACCTCGCCGTACACGAACTCGTCGAGCATCAGATCGCCGATGCAGAGCACGGTCTGAGCCGCCAGTTCGGAAAGCCGGTGCTCGAAGTCGAACATCATGCCCCGTTGGTCGAACAGTGGTGCGGCATCGTTACCGATAGCGGTCGGGGCGATCAAGGAAGCCGGTCACGTATCGCCCCACGGTCTCCTCCAGGGGCGGGAAATTCGGACCGTAGCCGGCCTCGCGCAGATTGCCGATCGCGGCCTGGGTGAAATACTGGTAGCTGTCGCGGATCTCGAGCGGCATGTCGACATAGTCGATGCGCGGCTCGCGGCCCAGCGCGGCGAACATCGCAACGATCATGTCGCGGAAGCTGCGCGCCGCGCCGGTGCCGACGTTGAACAGCCCGGACACCGACGGGCTCTCGATCAGCCATCGGACCACCGCAACGGCGTCGTCCACGTAGATGAAGTCGCGCGCCTGGGCGCCGTCCGCGATCCCGTCCCGGTGCGACTTGAAGAGGCGGACCGGCTGCCCGTCCCGGGCCGCGTCGAACACCTTGGCGAGCACGCTCATCTGCGCGCCCTTGTGATACTCGTTGGGACCGAAGACGTTGAAGAATTTGAGCCCGGCCCATTGCGGCGGCAGGTTGTGGCGCTTCTCCCGGCGGTCGACAACGGCGAGGTCGAACAGGTGCTTGCTCCAGCCGTAGAGATTCATCGGTGCAAGGCGCCGCAGCGCCGTCGATGACCCGTCGTCGGAAAAGCCCGCAGTCCCGTCGCCATAGGTCGCCGCCGAGGACGCGTAGATGAACGGCGACCGCGTCGCCGTGCACCAGTCGAGCAGCTGCAGCGAACGGCGGAAGTTGTTCTCGACGACGAGATCGCCGTCGGTCGCCGTGGTGTCGGAGATGGCGCCGAGATGGATGACCGCATCGAGCTTGCGCCCGTGGAGCCAGTGCAGCAGGTCGGCCGGATCGACCAGGTCGGCGAGCTGGCGCTTGCGCAGGTTGCGCCACTTGCTGCCCGAACCGAGGGTATCGCAGACGACCACATCGGTGCGCCCGGCCTCGTTGAGGCTGGCGACGACGTTCGATCCGATGAAACCCGCCCCCCCGGTCACCAGCAGCATCGATGCCTTGCCCCGTGGCCGCAGGGAGGCAGAGCCCTCCCCTCGGGGGTCCGACCTGCGAAGCCACGCCTGCTTTGCCCCAGTCCATTCGCGGACGCAACACCCGGGCCGCTCGCCGGGCGCCCGGTGCCGCCGGCGAATTCGCTGGCGCCGCAGGGGGGAAATCCCTATCCGAGAACGCCGACCTGACCATCCCGACGGGCAATCCATTGAATCCTGATTCGAATTCTGGTTGCGCATGACCGCGAGCGACCGCGTGATGCCGGGCACCGGCCCGATCCTCATCGTGCCGTACATGTGGATCGGCGATTTCGTCCGCTGCCATACGGTGGTGCGGCTGCTGGCGGCGCGCTGGCCGGATCGGCCGATCGACGTGCTGACCACCACGCTGTGCGCACCGCTGGTCGACTACATGCCTGGCGTGCGGCAAGGGATCAGGTCGGACCTTCCGCGCAGCCGGCTCGGACTGCTCACGCAGAAGGCGCTTGCCGACCGGTTGCGGGCCGAGCGATACGGCACCGCGCTGGTCATGCCGCGGACCTGGAAATCGGCACTCGCGCCGTTCCTGGCGGCGATTCCCCAGCGGGTCGGGTTCGTCGGCGAGGCACGGCTCGGCCTGCTCAACGACCTGCGATGGGGCGAGCGCCGGCTCCCCCGCATGGTCGATCGCTGTGCCGCGCTCGCGATGCCGGCGGGTGCCCCGGCGCCCGCTCCTCTGCCGGTGCCGGAGCTGGTGGTGCCGTCGACCGAAATCGCCGCGTGGCGCCAGCGTGCCGGGGTGACCGGGGACCGCCCGGTGGTCGCGCTGGCGCCCGGCGCGGTCGGCCCGGCAAAACGATGGCCGGCAGCCTCCTACGCCGAGCTGGCGCGCGAGTTGCTGGCGCAGGGGCTCGCCGTGGTCGTGCTCGGGGGTCCGGACGAGAAGGCGATCGCAACGGAGATCGCCGGCGACGACCCGGACATCCGCGACCTGACGGGCCCCGACCTGCGCACCGCCATCCTGGCGCTGGCGGCCGCGACGGCGGCGGTATCCAACGACTCCGGCCTGCTCCACGTCGCGGCGGCGCTCGGCACGCCGGCGATCGGCATCTTCGGGCCGACCAGTCCGTGGCATTGGGCACCGCTCAACCCTCTGGCGGGGGTGATCGAGACCGCGTCCGCGCTCGCCTGCCGGCCGTGCCACAAGCCGGTGTGCCGGCTGCAGCATCACCGCTGCATGCGCGACATTCACCCGGATCAGGTGCTCCAGGCGACGCGGCAGGCGATCGGCGCTGCGATGGCGCGGCCAGCGTCGTAGGGCGGACAATGGCGCGCTTGCGCCGTGCCCACCTTCAGGCGCGAATGTCGGCCGCCGGGCGGGTCGAGCTTTGTGGCGGTGGCACGCCGCGAGGCCCGCGAAGATGGCGTTCGCCCTTTTACGAAGCGATGACCCGCTCTGCTGCCGCGACGACGTCGGCGACGGATGGCATTCCGCCGTTGCGACCGATGATCGCGATCGGTCCGGTTCCTCTGGGTCCGGTCAGGCGGGGATTGCTGCCGGTGAACAGCGCGACCAGCGGCACCCGCAGCGCGGCTGCCAGGTGCACCAGTCCGGTGTCGACCCCGACCACCACCGCGGCTCCGGCAAGCAGCCGGGCCATCGCATCGAGCGGCCGGCGTTCGGGCACCTCGGACCGCGGCAACGCCGCGGCGATCCGCCGGCTGCGGTCGCGCTCGACGTCGTCGCCGAACGGCACGACGAGGCCGAGGTGACCCGCCTGCAGCGCCCGGCCGGCCGCGATCCAGCGGTCCTCGGGCCACTGCTTCTCGCGCCGTGCGGTGGCGTGCAGCAGGACTGCGTAACGGCCGGCCCCGGCAGGTCGCAGCGGCCCGGGGTCGAGGCCGAAGTCGATGTCGCCAGCGGGCGCATAGCCGAGGGCCATGCCGGTGAGAATGCGATTGCGCTCGATGGCGTGGAGATCGCGGTCGACGGCATGACGAACGTCGTAGAGCGACGATGCGAGCTTCTCGCGGACGCTCCCGGCGTCGTAGCCGTGCCGCAGGCCGCGTGACAGCCGTGCCACCAGCGCGGAGCGGACGAGACCCTGGCTGTCGATGATGTGGTCGTAGCGCGACTTGCGGACGGCGCGCACGAAGCGCGCGATCTCGTTCCAGGTCTGCGGCCGGAACAACGCGCCGCGCCAGCGTCGCGACGCCACCGGAATGACCTCGTCGACGGCCGGATGCAACCGCACCACCGGAGCGAAGGCCTCCTCGACGACCCAGGCGAGGTGCACGTCGGGCCGATGCCGCCGCGCCTCGGTGACGGCCGGCATGTGGTGAATCACATCGCCCAGCGAGGATGTCTTGATGAAGAGGATGTCGGACATTCTGCCGGAATGCGATCCCGCGAGCCCGGAAAAGGGCTCCGACCTACCACAGGCGGCCGCAGGCTCCAAACCGCCGTTTTTCACCTCACGGTGGGGAATTTACGCTAGCGTCGGGCCGCGGACGGTGATTGAACACGCGCCAGGACGGCGAGAAGACATAACCTCGCGACACATGACCAACGGCATACAACGACACAGCACATGACGGTACTGGTTACCGGCGGCGCCGGCTACATCGGATCCCACATGGTCCACGAGCTCGTGGACGCGAACGAGCGTGTGGTGGTGCTCGACAATCTGGTCACCGGCTTCGACTGGGCGGTCCCGGCGGACGTGCCGTTGATCGTCGGCGACACCGGCGATCAGGATCTGGTCGCCCGCATCATCGGCGAGCATCGGATCTCGGAGATTATTCATTTCGCCGCGTCCGTCGTGGTCCCCGATTCGGTGGCCGATCCGCTCGGCTACTATCGCAACAACACGGCGAACACGCGGGCGCTGATCGAAGCCGCCATCAAGGGCGGCGTCGAGCGCTTCATCTTCTCCTCGACGGCCGCGGTGTACGGCAACCCGGAGCGAGTTCCGGTCGACGAGGACGAGCCGGTGAGCCCGATGTCGCCCTACGGCTCCTCCAAGCTGATGTCGGAGATCATGCTCCGCGACGCCGGCAAGGCGCACGGCCTCGGCTATGTGATCCTGCGCTACTTCAACGTGGCCGGCGCCGATCCGCTGCTGCGCACCGGGCAGTCGACGCGGGGCGCCACCCATCTGATCAAGGTCGCGGCCGAAGCCGCGGTCGGCCTGCGGCCGCGGATCGAGGTGTTCGGCACCGACTATCCGACGGCGGACGGGACCTGCGTGCGCGACTATATCCACGTCAGCGATCTGGTGCGCGCCCACTCCGACGCGCTGCGCCATCTCGGCGCCGGCGGCGCGTCGGTGACGCTCAATTGCGGCTACGGGCGGGGTTTCTCGGTGCTCGAGGTGATCGACACGGTCAAGACGATCTCGGGCCGGGATTTCCCCGTCGACCTGGCGCCGCGGCGGCCCGGCGATCCGGCGCGGATCGTCGCCTCATCCGATCGCGCCCGCGACATCCTCGGCTGGCGGCCGCAGCTCGACGATCTGCCCACCATCGTGCGTCATGCGCTGGCGTGGCAGGACAAGCTGATGACGCGCAACAGATAGGTTCGCAGATGCCGGCCTTTC
>JBEKZK010000138.1:0-10118 GCA_049509935.1 Xanthobacteraceae bacterium
ATCCGACGCCGATGCCAGCGAATCCGGGGCCTGCGCGGCGGCGCCGCGCTGACCGGCTTCGGGCTGCGCCGCGACGCCGAGCGCGCGCGCCGCGTTCTCCATCAGGTGCTCCACGCGCAGCAGCGCCTCCGCGCCGCGCCGCGTCAAGGTCGCGGGCCGCGGCGGCATCTCGGCCGCCGACGAGGACGCCTCGGCCACCGCCGCCGCCGGTGCCGAATTCGGCGGCAGGCCGGGCAGGTTCTTGAGCTCGATTCCCTGATGCGCGTAGGCCATGATCTCGTGCCAGGTCTGCGCCGGGAGCGAGCCGCCGGTCATCCGGTTGGTCGGACTGTAGTCGTCATTGCCGAACCAGACGCCACAGACGAAGTTGCCGGTGTAGCCCATGAACCAGGCGTCGCGGTAGGCGTTGGTGGTGCCGGTCTTGCCGGCCGAGCGGATGCCGTCGAGGGCGGCGCGCCGGGCGGTGCCTTCCTCGACCACCTTGCTCATCATGAAGATCATGTCGGTGGCGACCTGCGGGCGCATCACCTGCTCTGGCTTCTTGCCGTCGCGGTCGTAACGCCAGACCAGCTGGCCGCCCGCCGTGCGCACCTCGAGGATGGCGTGCGGCGTCGCCGTCTTTCCGAGATTCGGGAACGTCGCATAGGCGCCGACATGGTCGATGAGCGTCACCTCGTCGGCGCCGATCGGCAGCGAGGGCGTGTCCGGCAGCGGCGTGCGAATTCCCATCTTGTGGGCGAGCTGCACGATCTTGGCGCGGCCGACCTTGGGATTGCCGTTGCCGATCGAGATCGACAGGCGCACCGCGATGGTGTTGATCGAATGGGTCAGCGCCTGGGTGAGCGTGATCGAGCCGCTGTAGGAATGCCCGTAGTTCTGCGGGCACCAATTGCCGATGCAGATCGGTGCGTCGACCACGATCGAGGTCGGCTTGAAACCATTGGCGAGCGCGGTCGAGTAGACGTAGGGCTTGAACGAGGATCCGGGCTGGCGCAGCGCGCGAGATCCATCACGACGGTCGCGGCCTGCTTGGCGTGGTATTCGTGGCCGTACTGGCGCAGCGAGCCTTCGATGGCATTCTCCGCCGCGCGCTGCACGTTGACGTCGATCGCCGTCCGCACCACGAAGGCCCGCTCGGTCATCGACCTGGGGAGGGTGTCGACCAGCTTCTTCATCTCGTCGAACGCCCAGTCGAGATAGTAGTTGGGCGCGTGATCGTCGCGGCGGTCGATCGAGGTCGCGGGGTTGCGCCTGGCGCCGAAGACCTGACCCTCGGTCATGAATCCGGCCTCGACCAGGTTGTCGAGAACCACATTGGCGCGCGCTCGGGCAGCCGGCAGGTTGACGTGCGGAGCAAAACGCGTCGGCGCCTTGAACAGGCCGGCCAGCATCGCGGCTTCTGCCAGGTTCACGTCGCGCGCCGACTTGCCGAAATAATACTGCGCGGCGCCGTCGACGCCGAAGGCGCCGCCGCCCATGTAGGCGCGGTCGAGATAGAGCTTCAAAATCTCGTTCTTCGACAGATGGGTTTCGAGCCAGATGGCGAGGAAGGCTTCCTTCACCTTGCGCTCGAGCGTGCGCTCGTTGCTCAGGAACAGGTTCTTGGCGAGCTGCTGGGTGATCGAGGACCCGCCCTGCACCACGCCGCCGGCCCGCGCGTTGGCGGTGACGGCGCGCAAGGTGCCGGCCGCGTCGATGCCGAAATGCTCGTAGAATCGCCGGTCCTCGGTGGCGAGCACCGCCTTGATCAGATGGTCGGGGAATTCCTCGAGCGGAATCGAGTCGTTGTGCCGGATGCCGCGCGAGCCGATCTCGTTGCCGTAGCGGTCGAGGAAGCTGACGGCGAGCTCGGATTTCTTCAGCCAGTCGTCGTCGGACGTCTCGCGGAAGGCGGGAATAGCCAGGGCGAGCATCAGCAGCAAGGCGCCGGTGCCGAGCGTCGCCCCTTCCGACACGAGCTCGACGCAAATCCGGCGAAAGCCCGCGACGTGGAAGCGGTCCATGTAGGTCGAGAACCGCTCGTAGTATTCGCGCAGCCAGGCGAAAGTGCCGAATACCGACGAATCGAGGCGCGCGTCGAGGTCGAGCAGGAGCCGTTCGAGCTTGGGCTTCCAGTCCTGTGGAAACAGGTCGCGCACGTTCAACGTCCTCGCATTGGACGCCACCCGCGAGCGACAAGCGCCGCCTCAGGCGGCGCGTGCCGCCCAATGCGGTGTATCTCCGGGTAGAGCCGGCTCGAGACCAGCGTGCGGCGTGATCGCAATTCTTTATTCCCGATCATGGTGCTGGAACCACAACTCAAATATTTGAGCCGGCGAGCATTCGGATCAACCATGCAACCAGCGAATCCGGATTCGACCTTGCTTCATAGCCTATTCCGGCGGCCTGAGTCACCGGCGCGATGGTCGCAAGGTGAAGATATGCGTCCCCACACCGTCACGAGGATTTCGGCCGGCCTTTCGTCGATTGCAAGCTCGACTGGCAGGCGGGCTGCAGCTCCACCAGATGCTCCTGCAGGCATTGAACAACGCGGCCTCGGCCGGGCGGCACATTGGCGCAGAACTGCTTGGCGTCCTGCACGCAGGACCATTGTGCGCTGCGGACCGGCTCCCCGTCCTTTCCGGCCGTGGTGGCGAGCCCGTTGCGCTCGATCGCCGCGCGGCATTCCGGCGCCAGGACGCCGATATGGGTGGCGATGCAGTCCCGGACTCGCCCGTCGCCCGGCTGCACGTTGGCGCACAGGGCGCGGAAGTCCTTGGCGCATGCTGCGCGAATCTCGCCGTCGGGAGTGTCCTGCGGCGGACCCGGACGCAGCACGTAGGGCACCTTTTGCAACGGTTCGGCACCGACGGCGGCCGCGAGCGTGACCGAGACGGCGGCCAGCAGCGTGCAGGCCCACGAGCGAAGCGTCATCAGGCGATATCCTCTCGTCGGGAGACGGGACGCGATGGTACCGACCATCTTAGCCGCAATGTGGCGCCGGTGCACGCGGCTTTCGCCGGCCTGGGCAGAGCGCGGCCCGACGGAGCGCTGTTCGAGTGCTGTCCTTGGGGGTTGACTGGAAATGGCCGGGGACGCGGGCGAATAAGCGCTCCAGATTGGACATTTGTCGCATTCCCTATGGGAAAAACCGATGCTCAGGGCGCTGCCAGCACGTATCGCTCGAAGCTCGCCCGCGCCTCGGTGAGCGGCGGATTGCATGAGGACTGGTTGGCGCAGGTCGCGTGGAAGGAGATCTCGTAGGCGCCGTTCGCGCCCGGCAGCTTGGTCGCAGTGTAGACCACGCTGCTGCCGGGGACGACCGGGTCCATAGTCTGGATCGTGGAATCGTTCCGGATCTTGATCTGGTTGTTGGATTTCTCCGCGATCCAGGCGGCCGCCCGGCTCCACTTGCTCTGGCAATCGGCGCCGTCCCGGCAGGTGATCGGCTTGGTGAGCGGGGAAGGGCGCTCGTCCTCGACCCCCGGCAACAGGCTGCAGCCGCCGATCGCGGTCGCCGCCAGGAGGATTGTCAATCGCCGGTGCCGCATGGTCTCTGAGCCGGACGGAAATTGTTGAACGGTGCCTGGGTCCCGGGGGCGCAGCGGTATCACGTCGCCGCAACTTGCGCTACAACCACCCCAATGGGGAATCGTGCCGATGGCTGACGAGGACGTGCCGTTCTGGGCCCGCAAGAGCCTCGCCGAGATGACCGACTCCGAGTGGGAGAGCCTTTGTGATGGTTGTGGTCGCTGCTGCCTGGTCAAGCTCGAGGACGAGGACAGCGGGGATGTCTATTTCACCAACGTCGGATGCCGCCTGCTGGACACCGAGAGTTGCCGGTGTCGAGACTACCGGAATCGCAGCGCCGTCGTCGATGATTGCGTCCGCCTGACCGCCGCGGTGGTCGGCGAGATCAGCTGGCTGCCGCCGACCTGCGCGTACCGGCTGATCGACGAGGGCAAGGATCTCTACTGGTGGCACCCGCTCGTCTCCGGCGAGGCCGATACGGTGCATCAGGCGGGAATCTCGGTGCGTGGCCGGGTGCCGGATCTCGAGGACGCGGTGCCCGACGGAAGCCTCGATGCGCGCATCGTCGATTGGCCCCTGCGCATTCCCAAGAGAGCCAAGCGCCCGGGACCGCAGGCAGCGAGCCGGGCTGGCGTGCAGAAGCTCATATCTCGACGCGGCAAAGGGTGAGCACCAGGCCGGCGTCCCCGGTGCCAGTCGGCCCGGTCAGGTCCGCTTGAGCTCCCCCGACAACCAGTTCCACGCGTGGCGGGCCTGCGCGGTAAAGCCGCGCCAGTCGCTGTCGACGACATCCCAGTTGACCCAGGGTCTGCGCGTGGTGGAGTCCGTGGTCGTCGTGACGGGGTGGCCACCGGCATCGGTCGCCGTGGTCTCGGTGATGGTGGCCGACGAGCCGGATCCAACGTGGTCGTTGAGGTAGGCGACTGAGATCGTCAGGAGAACGCCAAGGATCATCCCAAGAAACAAGCGCATGGCACCCCTCCGGAAGCGTTGTCCCAGGGTCAACGTCGGGCGGCCTGATCGGTTCCAGGCGCAGCCGATCAAGAAGACCGCCCGCAGCATCGTCGGTCTCGATCGGAGGGCCGGGTCCCGCCGCGCGCGCGGACACGCGGATCGGTTTCTTTGCGCCGCCGTCTGCCCGAGCATCACCGCCGGCATCGTTGCGGCAGCCCAACGGCTTCACGCTTGGAAAAACGCGGCCGCCTCCGCTATACGGGCGATTTATATTGCGATCTGGTTCCGGAGGGCTCCTGCATGGATGTGCGTGAGGCGGTGGCGAGCCGGTTCAGCTGCCGGGCTTTTGTCGATAAGCCGGTTGGCGAGCCGATCGTCCGCGACATCCTGGAGCGCGCCGCGCGGGCCCCGTCGGGCGGCAATCTCCAGCCGTGGCGCGTCCATGTGCTGGCCGGGGCCCGGCTCGAGGCGCTGCGCGCGGCGATCCGCCCGCGCTTCGGCGACTTGCCGCATGGCGAGGGCGCCGAGTACGACGTCTATCCCAAGGAGCTCAACGAGCCCTATCGGGCGCGCCGCTACGCGGTCGGCGAGCTGCTCTATCGCTCGATCGCGGTGCCGCGCGAAGACCGCGCCGGCCGTCTGCGCCAGTTCGCCCGCAACTACGAGTTCTTCGGTGCGCCGGTCGGGATGTTCTTCATCATCGACCGCCAGATGGGGCCGCCGCAGTGGTCCGACCTGGGAATGTTCATCCAGACCGCGATGCTGCTCGCCCGCGCCCACGGCCTGCATTGCTGCGCGCAGGAAGCGTGGACCCGCTGGTACAAGACGGTCTCGGCGTTCCTCGACGTCGCTCCCGGCGAGATGGTGTTCTGCGGGCTTGCGCTCGGGTATGCGGACGAGGAGGCGCCGATCAATTCCTGGCGCTCGCCGCGCGAGCAGGTCGACACGTTCGCGACCTTTTCCGGGTTCTAACAGGCCGCGACGGAATCATGCGCGGAATGTTCATGCCAGGTTCACCGGCGCCCGCCTATCAAGGCCGCCATGGCTCCGGTACGCTTCGTCATCGCCCTGGCGCTCGCTGGCTGGGCGGCATTGCCGCGTCCGGTCGCGGCGGATGAGCACCGCTGCCTTGACCCGGAGGAGCGGCGGGCCGCGATCGCGGGCCGCCAGGCGGTCCCGCTGACCAAGGCGGTGCATGCGGTGCGAGCCCATGTGAGCGGCGAGGTCGTCCATGCCCGATTGTGCGAGCAGGGCAAGACGCTGGTCTATGTGCTGACCGTGCTCGGGCATGATGGCAAAGTGTCGCGCGCCAGCATCGACGGCGCCTCTGGCGCCTTCCTGCGCGCGCGGTAGTTTCGTAAGCCCGTCCGGTAATTGCTTCCGGGCTCGCCGGCATGCAGGTTCCATCGGCGAACCGGCGGCCGGCCCCGCGACACGGGCCGGGTAGGCTTCGTCCGGAACAAGCGTGAAGGGAGGGACAATGCGTCTTCTGGTGGTCGAGGATGATCCCGACCTCAACCGGCAACTGGCGACCGCGCTGGGCGACGCCGGCTATGTGATCGACCGCGCGTTCGACGGCGAGGAAGGGCACTTTCTCGGCGAAACCGAGCCCTATGACGCCGTGATCCTCGATATCGGCCTGCCCAAGATGGACGGGCTCTCGGTGCTCGAGGCGTGGCGCCGTGCCGGACGCACCATGCCGGTGCTGCTGCTGACCGCGCGTGACCGCTGGAGCGACAAGGTACAGGGGTTCGACGCCGGCGCCGACGACTATGTGCCCAAACCGTTCCATCTCGAGGAGGTGCTGGCGCGCGTGCGTGCGCTGCTGCGCCGCTCGGCCGGGCATGCCCAGAGCGAGTTCAACTGCGGGCCGGTCCGGCTCGACTCGCGCACCGGACGGGTCGCGGTCGACGGCAACCCGGTGAAGCTGACCTCGCACGAATATCGGCTGCTCGCCTACCTGATGCATCACTCCGGCCGCGTAGTGTCCCGCACCGAGCTCGTCGAGCATCTCTACGACCAGGATTTCGATCGCGACTCGAATACCATCGAGGTGTTCGTCGGCCGCGTGCGCAGGAAGCTCGGCGTCGACGTGATCCAGACCGTCCGGGGCTTGGGCTACCTGCTGTCCGCTCCCGGCGATGCGCGCTAACTCCCTCGCGCTGCGTCTCTTTCTCACTGCGACGGCGTGGACTGTGGTGATCCTGCTGGTCACCGGGGTGGCGCTGTCGACGCTCTATCGCCACGCCGTGGAGCGCGCCTTCGACCGCAGGCTCGGCGTCTATCTCAAGACGCTCGTCGCCGACGTGGCATCGCCCGAGGAATCGAACGAGAAGTTTCCCCAGTCGCTCGGCGAGCCGCTGTTCGAGCTGCCGCTGTCCGGCTGGTACTGGCAGGTCACCCGCACCGACCAGGAGAAGCCCGAGGTGCGATCGTCGCGATCGCTGTGGGACGGCGGGCTGCCGCACCTGGAATCCCTCGGCGTGCCGGGTGGTCTCGGTGGCTCCCGCGAGGGCTACGTCCAGGGACCCGAGGACCAACGTCTGCGACTGATCGAGCGGCCGATCGATCTCGGCGACGAGGGCCGTTTCCTGGTGGCGGTCGCCGGCGACGCCGCCGAGATCGACGACGAGATCTGGTCGTTCGACCAGGCGCTGATCATGACGTTCGCGGCGCTCGCCGCCGTGCTGCTGCTCACCACCATGTTCCAGGTTCGCTTCGGCCTCGCGCCCCTGCAGCGCATCTCGGCGAGCCTGGCGGCGATCCGCTCCGGCGCCGCCGAGCGGCTGCAAGGCACGTTTCCTCACGAGATCGCGCCGCTGGCGCGCGAGACCAATGCGCTGATAGACGCCAACCGCGAGATCGTCGAGCGCGCCCGCACCCACGTCGGCAACCTGGCGCACGCGCTGAAGACGCCGCTGTCGGTCATCGTCAACGAGGCGGCGACGCGGCCCAACGACCCGTTCGCCGCCAAGGTGCGCGAGCAGACCGACATCATGCGCGAGCAGGTGACCCGCCATCTCGAGCGCGCCCGAATCGCGGCGGGGCTGACCGTGGTCGGCACCGTAACCGAGGTGGGGCCGGTGGTGTTGGCGCTGGCCCGCACCATGGAGAAGATCTATCCGGATCGCGGCATCGCCATCGACGTCGAGACGGCCGGCGGCACCCGGTTCCGCGGCGAGCGGCAGGACCTCGAGGAGATGGTCGGCAACCTGGTCGACAATGCCTGCAAGTGGGCGAAATCGCGGGTCTCGGTCGAGGTAGTGGGCGGGCGGCCGCTGGCCGAGGCGGAGCGGCAGGTGGTGCGCCTGGTGGTCGACGACGACGGCCCCGGCCTGTCGCCGGCCGAGCGCGAGCAGGTCCAGGCCCCGCGCCGCGGTCACCGGCTCGACGAGACCAAGCCGGGTTCCGGCCTGGGGCTCTCGATCGTGGTCGAGCTCGCCGACCTGTATGGCGGCGAATTGTCGCTCGGCACCGCGCCCATCGGGGGCCTGCGCGCCGAGCTCGTCCTGCCGGCGGTGTAAACGGCTCCTGGCCGGAGTTTTGCCTCATTCGTCCGCGCAAACTAAATTAGCGGGCAACGACGGCCGGGAGTGACGCGCTGTCACCGGCATGCGAGAACGCCGGACCTCTCGCGGCCGCCTTGGACGGTCGCCGCCGTTCGGGTACTGGTACCTCGGGGCTCAACATTGTCGGGAATGAAACTCATCGCCATTGCGGTCATGGGACTGGCGTTGTCGGCGTGCGCCAACGATCCATCGGCCGGCCAGGGCCCCGCCGCCGCGTTCAGTGCGCTCACCGGAGGGCTCATCGGATCGGCGCCCGCCGCCGGCGGCGCCGGCCGCCCTGCCGGCCCCGCAGCCGGCGGCATTCTCGGGGGCGCGGCCGGCGCCTCGCTCAACGAGCAGGACCGCCAGCGCGCCTACGCGGCGCAAATGCAGGCGATCCAGTATGGCGATCCCGGCGCCCCGGTGTCCTGGCGCGGCGCCGACGCCGGCCGCTACGGCACCGTCGTTCCGGGACCGGCCTACCAGTCGAACGGCACCACCTGCCGGGAATACTCGCATACGATCTACATCGACCGGAAGCCGCAGAGCGGGCGCGGCACGGCGTGCCGCAATCCGGACGGGAACTGGGTGCCGGTGAGCTGAGGCGGCACCCCCGGAACGGGCCGCCGCGGGCGGCGGCCCGACACGCGGTGGCGGCCGAACGTCAATCCTCTTAGTGATCGTCGTGATGCGCGACGTGGTGCTTGGCCGCCTCGTTGGCATGATGCGTGGCATGCACACCGTGCCCGTGGGCGAGATGCGCATGATGCGCGGCCTTTTCGTGGCGGCCGGCCTCGTAGTGCTTCGCCGCCTCCTGATGATGGTGCGCGGCGCTCTCGTGATGCTCCGCGGCGGTCTCGTGATGCTCCTTGTGGGTGGCGACGTTGTGCTTCTTGGCGTCCATCGAATCCTCCTGGTGAATTTGACAGTCGGAAGATCCTGATGGACTCGTCTGACAGCGATGTGACGACCCGGCGTGGAGCCGAGTCGCAGGTGACAGGCGGGTTGCGAGGTGCAAGAAGTGGCCCGGGCGGGATGCGCGATGCGCGGGGAGCGAATGATACCGGTCGCGGCCGGGAGCACGCGCCGGCCGTCTGGCTAGGGGGACCTGCAGATGGCGGCGATCGCGGCGTTCGACCCGTTGGAATTCGTCAATTCCACGATCAGCCTCGCGGCCGCCTTCCTGTTCGGCATGCTGATCGGCGCCGAGCGGCAATACCGGCAGCGCACCGCCGGCCTGCGTACCAATGTGCTGGTGGCGACCGGCGCCGCCGCGTTCGTCGATCTCGGCATGCGGCTCACCGGCAAGCCGGGCGCCGTCCAGATCATCGCCTACGTGGTCTCCGGGGTCGGCTTCCTCGGCGCCGGCGTCATCATGAAGGAAGGCATGAACGTGCGCGGCCTCAATACGGCGGCGACGCTGTGGAGCTCGGCGGCGGTCGGCGCGTGCTCCGGCGCCGATCTGCTGGCGGAGTCGGCCCTGCTCACCGGATTCATCCTCATCGGCAACACGTTCCTGCGCCCGCTGGTCAACTTCATCAATCGCATCCCGATCGACGAGCAGGCGACCGAGGCGACCTACGAGGTCCGCGTCACGGCGGGTGCCGACGATCTCGGCCGCGCGCGCGAGCTGCTCATCGAGCAGCTCGAAGCCCAGAACTATCCGGTGGGCGACGTGACGGTCACCGAGCGGGGCGACGATGATGTCGAGATCGTCGCCACCCTGGTGAGCACCGCGATCGATGCCGCCGAGATCGAGGCCGTCGTCGGGCGCCTGAAGCGGACGGACTTCATTTCCGACGCCGCCTGGGGCTTGCGCACCAGCGATTGAGTCGGCCGGCGCCTGGCCACGCGCTACAGCACCTGGAACACGTGATAGGTCGGCCCCGTTGCCGAGCGCGAGCCGGTTGCGACCGCGCAGATGCCGTTCAGCCAGCCATAGGTCTGCGAGCTCGTCTCGAAATACGGCGTCGAGCGGAAGTAGTAGAGGCTCGGGTCGATGCTCTCCCCCCTGTTGAGGCTGTCGATCACTTCCTTGGGGCCATGGCGCAGGCCTTTGTAGGTCATGTAGATGAGCTGCCTGTCGTCGGTCTCCAGGGTCAGCCG
>JBEKZK010000139.1:0-9154 GCA_049509935.1 Xanthobacteraceae bacterium
CGCCTGGGGTGGCTTCATGCGGGCCGCGCAGGAGATCGCCGGCGAGGGCACGTTCGCGGCGTTCGCGCAGGCCGCATCCGGCGCCGACCTCAACGGCCTGTTCGGCGATCAGTCGTGGCGGGGCAGGGCATGACGTCCGCGCCAGCGGCCGAGCCCGCGCTGCCGCTGGGGCCCGAGGTCGCCACCGAGCCGGCGCAACGGCCCGGTCCGGTCGTGCTCGAGGGCCGGTTCGGGCGCGTCGAAAAGCTCGATCCGTCCCGGCACGGCGCCAGCCTGTGGGAGGCCGTCAAGGACCACGACCGGATCTTTACCTATCTCCCCTACGGACCGTTCGCCGACCGGGCGGCGTTCGACGCCTGGCTCGCCGAGCGGTCGCGCCTCGCGGACCCCCTCGCCTATGCGATCGTCGATCCGGCCGGCCACGCGGTCGGCACCGCGGCGCTGATGGAGATCCGCCCGCCGATGCGGGTGATCGAGGTCGGCAGCATCGTCTACGGCACGCCGCTGCAGCGCACGCCGCTCGCGACCGAAGCGCAGTACCTGCTGGCGCGCTATGTGTTCGACACCCTCGGCTATCGCCGTTACGAGTGGAAGTGCAATGCGTTGAACGCTCCCTCGCGCCGCGCCGCCGCCCGCTTCGGCTTCACCTTCGAGGGCGTGTTTCGCAGCCACATGATCGTCAAGGGACGCAGCCGCGATACCGCCTGGCTCTCCCTGCTGGAAGCCGAGTGGCCGGGGCGCAGGCAGGCGTTCGAGCGCTGGCTGTCCGCCGAGAATTTCGACGCGCAGGGTCGCCAGAAGGAAAGTCTGGCCGCCTTGAACGGCGTCGCGACATGAGCGCCTGTGACGGATGTGACGCGGTGTGAGTGTCGAGCCTGTGTATAGGAGCGGCTCGACCGCTGATTGATATGAACGACGGAACGGATCGGCAGACGTCCGGTCCAGGGGGGAAGGCCATGGCGGGACGACTGAAGGGCAGGATCGCGGTTGTCACGGCCGCCGGTCAGGGCATCGGCCGGGCGATCGCCGAGGCATTCGTCGCCGAAGGCGCCAAGGTGGTGGCGACGGATCTCGATCCCGACAAGCTCAAGGGGCTCAAGCGCGCCACGCGCCGCAAGCTCGACGTGCGCTCGACCGAGGCGGTGGAGCAGTTCGCCCGCGAGATCGCCGACGACGTCGGCGTGGTGGACGTCCTGGTCAATGCGGCCGGGTTCGTGCACCACGGCACCGTGCTCGAGTGCTCCGAGGCGGACTGGGATTTTTCGTTCGATCTCAACGTCAAGTCGATGCACCGGACGATCAGGGCCCTGCTTCCCGGGATGCTGCGCAAGGGCACGGGCTCGATCGTCAACATCTCGTCCGGGGCCTCGTCGGTGCGCGGCCTGCCGCACCGCTACGTCTACGGCGCCAGCAAGGCGGCGGTGATCGGGCTGACCAAGGCAGTGGCAGCGGACTTCATCAAGAAGGGCGTGCGCGCCAACGTGATCTGTCCCGGCACCATCCAGTCGCCGTCGCTCGATGAGCGCATCAAGGCGCTCGCCAAGTCGAGCGGGCAGCCGATCGCAGCGATCCGCCAGGCGTTCGTCGACCGCCAGCCGATGGGCCGGCTCGGGACCGGGCACGAGGTCGCGATGCTCGCCGTCTATCTGGCGTCCGACGAGTCGAGCTACACGACCGGCCAGATCCATCTCGTCGATGGCGGATTTGCCTTGTAACGAAACGCCAGGAGGGTAACGCCATGCACATTCTCATCACCGGGGCCGCCGGGATGGTCGGCCGAAAGCTGATCGATCGGCTGGTCCACGACGGCGGGCTCGACAGGCAAGCGATCGACCGCCTGACGCTCGCCGACGTGGTCGCGCCAAGCGCGCCACCAGACTATTCCGGCAAGGTCGAGGCCGCGGCGATCGACATGTCGCTGCCGGGCGCCGCCGAAAAGCTTCTCGCTGCGCGGCCCGACGTCATCTTCCATCTGGCGGCGATCGTCTCCGGCGAGGCGGAGGCGGATTTCGACAAGGGCTACCGCATCAACCTCGACGGCACCCGCGCGCTCCTCGAGGCGATCCGCCGGATCGGCGACGGCTACCATCCCAAGCTCGTCTTCACCTCGTCGGTTGCGGTGTTCGGCGCACCGTTCCCCGAGGCGATCACCGACGATTTCCATCTCACCCCGCTCACCTCCTACGGAACCCAGAAGGCGATCTGCGAGCTGCTGCTCGCCGACTATACGCGACGCGGAATCCTCGCCGGCGTCGGCATCCGGCTTCCGACCATCTGCGTGCGGCCGGGCAAGCCCAACAAGGCGGCGTCCGGCTTCTTCTCGTCGATCATCCGCGAGCCGCTGGCCGGCCACGAGGCGGTGCTGCCGGTCGCCGACACGGTGCGCCACTCGCACGCTACCCCGCGCGCCGCGGTGGGCTTCCTGATCCACGCGGCCGGGCTGTCGCCGGAGCAGCTCGGCACCCGCGTCAATCTCACCATGCCCGGCGTATCCTGCACGGTCGCCGAACAGATCGCGGCACTGCGGCGCATCGGCGGCGACAAGGTCGCGGCACGGATCCGCCGCGAGCCCGACGCCACCATCATGCGCATCGTCGAAGGCTGGCCGCAGCGCGTCGAGGCCCGCCGCGCGCTCGCGCTCGGGTTCCGCGCCGAATCCTCGTTCGACGATATCGTGCGCATCCACATCGAGGACGAGCTCGGCGGCCGGATCGCGGCGTAGCGGTTGTTCCGGCGCAGGGCCGGTTCGTCGCCGCGCCCCGCGAAGGAGCCGTGAAGAAATATCCGACTCTCCCCGGGTGGTCATGGCCCGCTTCAAGCGGGCCACCCAGTAGTCACCAACGCCGAAGGTTGACGAGCCTTATGCCACGCCATTCGGCATCGGCTACTGGGTCGCCCGCTTGAAGCGGGCGGTGACGACCGGGGTAAATCGATTTATTCACTCGGTTGGGGACGGCCGCGACGCCTTCCTGGAACATGCGCCGCTGAGGAGCCCGCGCCCATGCGTTTCTCGGCACCGCTGATCCCGGCGACCCTGGTCCGGCGCTACAAGCGCTTCCTCGCCGATGTGACGCTGTCGTCGGGCGAGCAGGTCACGGTCCACGTCGCCAATCCGGGGGCGATGACCGGGCTGATGCAACCGGGTGCCCGAATCTGGCTGTCGCGGTCGGCCAATCCGGCGCGTAAGCTCGGCCACAGCTGGGAGCTCGTCGAGGTCGACCTCGGCGCCGGCGTCGAACTCGCCGGCGTCAATACCCACCACCCCAATGGCCTGGTGGCCGAGGCCCTGGCGCTCGGCCAGATCCCGGAGCTCGCCGGATATGCGTCGCTGCGTCGCGAGGTGAAGTACGGCAGGAATTCCCGGATCGATCTCCTGCTCGAGCAGGCGGGGCGCCCGCCCTGCTATGTCGAGATCAAGAACGTGCACCTGATGCGCCGTCCGCGGCTCGCGGAATTTCCCGATTGCGTGACGGCGCGCGGCGCCAGGCATCTCGACGAGATGGCGGCCGTGGTGGCGGCCGGCGCCCGCGCCGTCATGCTCTATGTCATCCAGATCGGCTCTGCCGACCGCCTTGCGCTCGCCGATGACATCGACCCGGCCTATGCGGCGGCGTTCGACCGCGTCCGGGCCTGCGGCGTCGAAGCGCTGGCCCGGCGCTGCGCGCTGACGGTGGACGCGATCACGATCGCCACGCCCGTGCCGATCGTCGGCCGCGAGGCGCCCGCTCCGGTCCGATCCTTGCGTCGTGCGGCGCATTGACTACATTGCGTTTCGCCATCAGCGGGTCCGCCAACTCGCAGGTACCCGCAACGGTGCGGCACCGGGGCCGCCACGACCGAGATGACCCCATCGGCATGACCCCCACCGAGATGATCCCATCAAGATGACCTATGTGGATGCGGCGCTGGCGCCGCTGCGCAAGACCGGACAGATCAAGCTCTACGGGCCGGACGCCTTCGCGGCGATGCGCAAGGCGGGACGGCTCGTGGCCGAGTGCCTCGACCTTCTGGTGGACGAGGTGCGGCCCGGGGTCACCACCGCGCACATCGACCGCTTCGTGTTCGAGTTTGCGATGTCGCACGGGGCGTTGCCGGCGACGCTGATGTACCGCGGCTATACCAGGTCGACCTGCACGTCGATCAACCACGTGGTGTGCCACGGCATCCCCGGCGACAAGCCGCTGAAGGAAGGCGACATCGTCAATATCGACGTCACCCTGATCGTCGACGGCTGGCACGGCGATTCGAGCCGGATGTACCAGGTCGGCGAGATTCCGCGCCGCGCCGAGCGGCTGATCGAGATCACCTACGAGGCGATGATGCGCGGCATCGCGGCGGTCAAGCCCGGGCATACCACCGGCGACATCGGCGCCGCGATCCAGAGTTTCGTCGAGCCCCAGCACATGAGCGTGGTGCGCGACTTCTGCGGCCATGGCCTCGGCCGCCTGTTCCACGACGAGCCCAACATCGTCCATGTCGGCCGCTCCGGCGACGGCATCGTGCTCAAGCCCGGCATGTTCTTCACTGTCGAGCCGATGATCAATCTCGGCCGCCCGCACGTCAAAGTCCTCTCCGACGGCTGGACGGCGGTGACCCGCGACCGCTCGCTGTCCGCGCAGTTCGAGCACACCATCGGCGTCACCGCGACCGGCGCGGAGATTTTCACGGTGTCTCCCAAGGGGCTCCACAAGCCGCCCTACCGGGAGTAGCGGAACATGTACCGCGGGTAGCGACACCGTCGCAGGCGCCGCCGTCCGGCGCACGCGAACCGCATGCCGCGGGCCATCTCGGGCAATTGCAAATTTCCGCAATCTCGGCATGCTGACCCCGGGACGCCGAGGACGCGGCGCGGGGGCTCGGATGGCCGCCAGGACGGGCAGTCAGCAGGATGAAACCGGCAGTCTCGCAGCGGCGCCGCCGCACTACCACGGGCACCGCGCCCGCCTGCGCGAGCGCTTTCGCGAGGCCGGCGCCGACGCGCTGGCGGACTACGAGCTCCTCGAAATGGTCCTCTACGGCGCCTTCGCGCGCGCCGACACCAAGCCGCTCGCCAAGGAGCTGATCAGGCGGTTCGGCTCGTTCGCCGGGGTGCTGACGGCGCCGGAAAGCCGGCTCGCCGAGGTGCCGGGCGTCGGCGGTTCCGCCATCACGGCGCTCAAGGTGGTGCACGCCGCGGCCGCGCGGCTGCGCCGGGTCGAGCTGAACGGGCGCACCGTGCTCTCATCGTGGTCGGCCGTGCTCGACTATTGCCGCGCCGCCATGGCGTTTGCCGACAAGGAGCAGTTCCGCGTGCTCTTCCTCGACAAGCGCAACCACCTCATCGCCGACGAGGTGCAGCAGGAGGGCACGGTCGACCACACGCCGGTCTATCCCCGCGAGGTGGTCAAGCGCGCGTTGGAGCTGTCGTCGACCGCGATCATCCTGGTGCACAACCACCCGTCCGGCGATCCGACCCCGTCGCGCGCCGACATCCAGATGACGCAGGCCATCGTCGAGGTCGCCCGCGGGCTCGGCATCACGGTGCACGACCACATCATCGTCGGCCGCGACGGCCACACGAGCTTCAAGGCGCAGCAGCTGATCTGACGGACGCCGTGCTGCGAACGGCTCGATCCCGCGGCGGCGGCGACCGGCGTTTCACGCGATCATTCTCGCGTCCGCCCGAGCAGATGAAGATGGCGATCGGCGTCGCGGATCAGCGCGTCGCGGTCCGCGGCCCACACGATCCGTGTCGCCGCGATGTCGTTGGGACGCGACGGCTCGGGATCGGACGTGCCGCGCGGGAAGCGGTAGCTTCTCGCCGCGTGGCAGATAGTCCCCGCGTTCGAGGATCAGGATGCGCTTGCCGCTGGGGGCGAGGCGTTGGGCGAGCGAGGCACCCCCCGGGCCGCTGCCGATGACGATCACGTCGTAATGCTCGTGCGTCGGCGCCATCACGCGTCTTGCTCTGCGCGTGTGGCTGACATCGGCATACGATCCGCCTTCGCATTGCGACGCCGGTATCGGCATGCCATGGCTCGGGATTTGATCTTTCAACGCGCCGCTGCGGCCGTGGTTCCGCGGCAACCTTCCCGGCACCGGATCTCCTCATGTCGGAAAGGTGATACGCCGGCGCGCAACCTCCGCAGCGATCAGACGTTGACCGGCATATGAACCCCCCGATCGTTTCGAATTCCCAACGCTCTCTGAACGATCATACCTGAAGGAGATGGCCTGATGACTCGTACAAAGGCGATTGCTCTTATCGCCGCCATGGCGCTCGGCGCCGCTTCGATTGCCACAGGGGCTTCCGCTGCCGGTCAAGGACGCGAGGGCGGAGCCCGCGGTGGCGGAACGCACGCGGCCAGCGCACATGCAGCAGGGGGCGGAACTCACCGAGGCGGGGCCGCGGTCGGTCATGCCGGAATGCGTCAGGCCGGTGCCCGACGTGGCTACGGCTATGGACAGGGCGGCGGCTACAACAACGGCTACGGCGGCCCTGCGTACGGGTACGATGGCAGTTACGGCAACGGTTACGGTTACGGCAACGGTTACGACAACGGGTATGGCAACGGTTACGGCAACGGTCCCGGCTACGGGTACGGCCCCGCGCCCTGCCTGCCTGTACCGGTCCCCGTCATCGGATGCTACTGACGCCGTCGGCCCGAGATCTCCCTGATTCGGGCGGTTGATCCCGATGTCGAGGGAGCGGCGCGTCCATGATCAATGGGCGTGAGGAACAATTTCATCCCTTCACCGGCCAAGAGCCTTCTTCGGCCGGTGAAGGGATGATCGCGTAAATCATGAGTTGCAAATCCGCGCGGCGGCTTCGGCTGACATCAACTATATTCCTCCGCGCCATCGCAATCGCAACCCTCCGATCCCATATGAAGGCCGAGAGCGCGGCTTTCGAAGGAGTAGCATCATGGCCCAGGTTCTTGCCGACCTTGCAGCGAACGCGGTGTATGCTTCCCTGACGGCAGCGCTGATTTTCGTGGCGGTTGGGCGCCCCTGGAAAACCATGAAGCAAAGAATGCGGACCGTTCCGGTGAGGATTCGCCGTGGCCTGCGCGCAGAAGCGCAAGTCCGTCCAGGATGCAATCCCGAACGCGACTAGCTTCGGTGGATCCGGTCGTCAGCTTCGTCATCGTTGTCCTGATCGGCGTGGTGGCCGGTCTTCTGGCACAACGAATCCTCCCGGCATCGTGGATATCGACGCAGATCGCCGGCCGCCATCGCGCGACCGTCACCAGCGCGCTGGTCGGCATCGCCGGGTCGTTCATCGGCTTCCATCTCGGCATCCTCGCGAACCTCGCGGGCAGCGGATCCATTGCGCTGTTCATCGCCGCGGCAATCGGCGCCGCCCTGGTCCTGTGGGGATGGAAGACGCTCAGGCTGTGAGGGATCGATTGCGACAGGCTCGACCTGGCTGCGGCGGATTGGAGATCGACACGTTCGAGCGGGCTCGCGCTGACCCCCCCGCATCCGCACCTCTTCACGAGACCGCGGAATGCACCCGGGTCGAGAGGGTGAGCTCGCTTTCGGGGACGATCCGGTCATGCCTCTCAGCGGTGCTCTTGACGCGGTAGCAGGGGTTCTCCGTGTCGCCGTCCGGCGCAGGCATGAGCTGGCGAATCTCATATTCGCCAGCGGCGGCGGCCCGCAGCATCCTCGGCATGAGATCCACGGTCTGACCAATTTTGAACTTGTGCGCCAAGACGACTACCCCTTCTCAGGCAATGGACGAACGCAACACCCCGACGTCGGCATACGCCGTATCCGTAGCGCGCCGATTCTGGCCTGTCGGTCTCATGTGGGGTGCGCTATGCAAAACACAATGGCGGGGCGGCATTCGCCGACCCCCGCTCGGTCGTCGGGTTGCCGGCGCCGCCGTCGTGCCGGACACATCCCGGCGAGCCGCCACAGCTCCTCCCCGGCTTGTAATATCGACCGTCAGCACCAATTAGCCGGTGGGTGCTGTTCAATGACATTCTCGACAGCGGCGAAATTCTGACGTGATCGACACGGGCCGCATATGACCGACAAGAGCATCGATCTGGACCAGCATCGCGGGATGGCGGCGCAGAAGGCGACCGATCTGCGCCGGCTGCTCACCGAGGTGGAGGCCAACGAAAAGGCCTTGCGGCTGCGCCAGGACGAGCTGGAATCGCATCTGCTCGCAGCGCCGGCCGCGAGCTGGAGCGAGGCCGCCGACAAGGCGCGCTATCTTCTCAACCTGTTTGCCGCCACGCCGGCGGCGCAGGATCCCCGAAGGCAGACCTTGATTGCCGCCGTGCTCGCCGACTTCGCGCGGCTCGCCGACCATACATAGCCCTACGGCTTGACCAGGAGCAGCGGCTGGCGGCCTTCCGGGATCCGCCGCCAGGTGGTGGGATCGCCTTCCTCGAGCCGCCAGGTTTCGCCGCGGGCCGACACCACGACGAGCTGGCCGTGGTCCATGCGCCACTGCTTGGGGCCGAAGCCGGTGATCAGCGCGTCGCAGCCGGGCTTGAGCTCGATGGCGAACCCATCGGCGGTCGCCGCCTCGTTCATCAGCGTCACCTGGCAGATCGGCTTGCCGTTGGCGCGCGCGAACGCCCAGTTGCCGAACATCTGGTCGGCGGTGCGCTGGCCCTCGAGCGCGGCTACGGCCTGCAGGAAGTACAGCGCGTCGCCGCCGCGCACCGTCTCGAACAGCCCGCTCTCGACCTCGTCGAAGGCGGCGACGACCCGGCCCTTGCCGTCGAGCAGCTGCAGAACGTCGTCCTTGCCGCGGGTCCAGGCGGCGACGTCCTTGATGGCGGCGAGCACGGTCGCGCAGGTCTTGTCGATGTCGAGGGCGCGCCCGGGGCCGGCGGCGTCGAGCCGGAACGCGATCTGGCAGGTCTTGTCGCGCTCGGCGTTGGACAGCTCCCATCCCCCCGCCATCGCCTTGGTGGAATCGCCGGGCGCCGGCAGGCCCTGCGCTGCCGCGCCTTGCGACAGCGCGAGGCTGATCATCGCGGCCAGGATCACGGCAATGCGCGGCATGGGGGCTCCGGGCGCAGGGAATCGGGCATCGGAATGTGGACAGAATCAACCATTCATGGTCGCAACGTGGCCGTTCACGAACAGCGCTTGAATGTCGATCACCGGCCTCCGGTTGCCGGCACCGGCGTCTCCGGGACCGGGGTGA
>JBEKZK010000014.1:0-17497 GCA_049509935.1 Xanthobacteraceae bacterium
AAATTGACGGCGAGCGGCTCGCCGCTGCCGTCGTAGAGGAATTCCTCGTACAGCGCGCCGCCAAGGCCCTGGGCGACGCCGCCCGCGATCTGGCCCTCGACCAGCATCGGGTTGACGGCCTTGCCGATGTCGTAGGCGACCAGATAGCTTTCGACCCGCACCGCGCCGGTCTCGCGGTCGACGCCGACGACCGCGATGTGCACCCCGTACGGATAGTTCATGTGGTCGGTGTGGAACCAGCCCTCGGCGCAGAGCCCGGGCTCGCGATTGCCTCGCGTCGCCGCCGCCGGCAACAGGGCGCGCGCCACCTCGGCCAGCGTGATCGACGGGCCGGCCGCGACGTCGGTGCGAACGACCTCGCCGTCGATCACGTCGAGCACATCGGCGCGCACCTGCAGCAGCTCGGCGGCGACCTCGATCGCCTTGGCACGGACCTTTGCGGCGGCCGCGCGCGTCGCCTCGCCGGTCATCACCGTGACGCGCGACGCGAACGCGCCGGCGCCGTGGTCGATCCGATCGGTGCGGCCGTGGACGACGCGGATCCCCGCATAGTCGACGCCGAGCGCGTCGGCGCAGATCTGCGCCAGAACGGTTTCCATGCCCTGCCCGACCGAGGCGGCGCCGGTCACGACCTCGACGGCGCCGGTGCCGTCGACGCCGACCTTCACGCCATCGAACGGGCCGAGGCCGCTCTTTTCCACGAACATCGCGAGACCCGCGCCCACCGCCTCGCCGGCGGCGCGGCGGCTCGCGAGCCGTTGCTGCAGCGTGCTCCAGCCGGCGCGCTCCAGCGCCTTGTCGAGCAGGCCCGCATAGTCGCCCGAATCGAGCACCACCGCGGTGCCCAGCGCGTCGATCGGCCGCCGGTAGGGCATCTCGGATGCCGCAATCAGGTTGCGGCGGCGCACCTCGATGCGGTCGATCCCGAGCCGGGCGGCGATCGCATCGATCAGCCGCTCGCGCACGAAGGTGCTCTCGAAGCGGCCCGGTGCCCGGTAGGTCCCGCACGGCGTCTTGTTCGTGAGACGGATATGACCGGTCGCCCGGTAGGCCGCCACCCGATAGGGCCCCGGCAGCATGGCGGCGGTGAGGTCGGGCACGGTCGCCGCATGGGTGCGCATGTAGGCGCCCTGGTCGTGAAAGAACTCATCGTCGATCGCCAGGATCCGGCCGGCGGCATCGACGGCGGCGCGCACCCGGTGCTGCTGCTCGCGCGAATGATTGGCCGCGATCAGGTGCTCGCGGCGGTCCTCGATCCATTTGACCGGCCGGCCGAGACGCAGCGCCGCCGCGCACACCAGCACGTCCTCCGGGTAGAGCTCGCCGCGGACGCCGAAGCCGCCGCCGACGTGGCCCTCGTAGAGATGCACCGAGGAGGGCGCCCGCCTGAGCATGCGGGCAATCTGGTCGCGGTTCCAGTGCGGCACCTTGGCGGCGCCGTGGAGCTCGAGCACGTCGCGCGAGCGATCATGACGCGCGATGGCGCCACGGGTTTCCATCGGCACGCCGGAATGCCGGCCGATCGACAGGTCGAGCTCGACGATCGCGTGCGCGGAGCGGAACGCCGCGTCGACGTCGCCGAATTGCTTGGCGATGACGGCCGGCTCGGTGCTCCGCCCAGGCGAGAAGTCCCGCGGCGCCTCGGCGGCGCGCAGCACCGGCGGCAGCTCCTCGACCGTGACGGTCACCAGCTCCGCCGCATCCTCCGCCAGATACGGATCCTCGGCGAACACCACGGCGACCGGCTCGCCCACATAGCGCACGCGGTCGCTTGCCAGCACCCTCTGCCGGTACGGCTCGAGCCCCTCGACGCGGGTGAGGCGGAAGTCGATTGGCGGAATGTCCGCGACGTCCTTCGCAGTCCATGCAGCATAGACACCGGGGCGGGAGAGCGCCGGCCCGAGATCGATCGACGTGATGTTGGCATGCGCATGGGCCGAGCGCACCACGCGCATGTGCAATTGCCCGGCAAACGACACATCCGCCGCAAAGCTGCCCGCTCCGATCAGCAGCGGCCGGTCCTCCAGTCGCCTGACCGAGCGGCCGACGAATGGTTGTTTGACACTCATGTGCTCGGCCCCGATGCGGGCGTGTAGCCCGCATGGAGCGAAGCGGAATGCGGGGTCGGCCGCGTGATGCGGAACGGCCGACCCCGGATTTCGCTGCGCTCCATCCGGGCTACGACTACGACCCGCGCGACTGCCGCATCTCGGCGGCGGCGGCGCGGACCGCCTTCACGATATTCTGATAGCCGGTGCAGCGGCACAGGTTCGATGCCAGCACATCGATCAGGTCGGCGTCGCTGATGTCGGGCTCGCGCTCCAGCACTCCGGTCGCCAACATGAGAAAGCCCGGCGTGCAGAATCCGCACTGCAGCCCATGATGCTCCATGAACGCGCGCTGCAGGGGATGGAACCGGTCGCCGGACGCCAGCCCCTCGACGGTGCGGATGGGCCTGCCCTGCGCCTGCACGGCGAACATCAGGCAGGAGCGCACCGGCTCGCCGTCGACCAGCACCGTGCAGGCGCCGCACACGCCATGCTCGCAGCCGAGATGCGTGCCGGTCTGTCCGCAGTCGTCGCGGATCGCGTCGGCGAGCGTCCGCCGCGGCTCGACGCGGATGCGATGGGCACGTCCGTTGATGGAGAGGGTGATGTCGATCTTGTCGTTCATGCGTCTTCCTGGCTGGAAGCCATCGGGATGCCGGCCGCACGCAGCGCTGCCCGGATGCGCTGCGGCGTCGCCGGCATCTCGTCGATCGATGCGCCGAACGGCGCGATCGCATCGTTGATCGCATTGATCACGGCAGCCGGCGCGCCGATCGCGCCGCCCTCGCCGACGCCCTTGGCCCGGGTGACGCTGGCGTCGCTGGAAGTCTCCAGATGATGGATCTCGATCGGCGGAATCTCGCGGCACGTCGGCGGCAGATAGTCGGCAAGCGTCGTGGTGCGGATGTTTCCGCTGTCGTCATAGACGATCTCCTCGAGCAGCGCATTGCCGATGCCCTGGGCGACGCCGCCGTGAATCTGGCCGTCGACGATCATCGGGTTGATGATGCGGCCGGCGTCCTCGGCGACCACGAACCGCTCGACGGCGGTCGCGCCGGTTTCCACATCGACCTCGACGATTGCCACGTGGCACGCATTGGAGAACGTGCCGGGCGGGTCGTAGGTCGCGCTCGCGGAAATTCCCGGCTCGATCTCGCCCTTGAATAGCTGGATCTGATGATAGGCGGCGCGCGCCAGCGTCTCGATCGGCACCGAGCGATCGGTCCCGGCGACGGTTGCGACGCCGTCGGCCAGCACGATGTCGTCGGCCGCGGCTTCGAGCAGATGGCCAGCGAGCAGGACCAGCTTGGCGCGCACCTTGCGCGCCGCCAGCAGGCTGGCGCCGCCGGCGATCACCAGCGAGCGGCTGGCGAAGGTGCCGAAGCCGTAGGGCGTGCGGTCGGTGTCGCCATGCACCACCTTGATCTGCCCGGGCGTGATGCCGATCTCGTCGGCGATGATCTGGGCCAGCGTGGTGCGCAGGCCCTGACCGTGCGGACTGGCGCCGATGCGGGCCTCGACGTAGCCCGACGGGTCCATCGTGAGCTCGACGGTCTCCCAGCCCAGCGTGATCTCCATGCCGCGTGCCGCAAATGCCGGCGTGCCATAGCCGGTGCGCTCGGAGAACGTTGCGAAGCCGATTCCGAGGAACTGGCCCCGGCGTCGCGCCGCAGTCTGGCGCCGGCGGAATGCCGGGAGATCGACCGCCGCGACGGCAATCTCCATGGTCGCTCGGTAGGACGCCTCGTCGAACGTCAATCCGGTGGCCGACACATAGGGAAACCTGTCGATCAGGTTGCGTCGCCGGATCTCGACCGGATCCACTCCGAGCGCCGCCGCCGCCCGATCCATCAGCCGCTCGATGGCAAGCGTGATCACCGGACGGGAGACGCCGCGATAGGGCGCCATCGGGCAGGTGTGGGTGAGCACGCCGCGCGCCACGCCCCGATAGGCGCGGACGTCGTAAGGTCCCGGCAGCTCGGCGAGCGCCATCAGCGGCTCGACCGCGCCGGTGGTCGGGAAGCACGAATAGGCCCCGATGTTGGCGGTCACGTCCGCCGACAGCGCGACCAGCCTGGCTCCGGCGTCGAAGGCACCTTCGAGCCGGATGTACTGATCCCGGCTATGCCAGGACGCAATGAGGTTCTCGCGGCGATCCTCCGTCCAGGCGACCGAGCCGGCGAGCTCGCGGGCGAGCCACACCAGCACCACATACTCCGGCGCCAGCGACATCTTCTGGCCGAACCCGCCGCCGACGTCGGGCGCGACCACGCGCAGATCCTGCTCGCGCATGCCGAGCAGGTCGGCGATGGCCGTGCGCATCAGGTGCGGCATCTGGGTCGAGCAGGTGAGGGTGATGCGTCCGGACGCCGGGTCGAACGCCGCATGACCGGCCCGCGGCTCGAGCGGCATCGCGCTCTGCCGGCGCGAACGCACCTCGACCGAGACCAGGCGCCGGCCCTCGCGCGCGGCGGCGAAGCCCGGCGTCTCGAAATCGGCGTTGACGATGACGTTGCCGGGCGCGCCGGCATGCACCTGCGGCGCCCCGGCCGCGAGCGCCTGGCGCGCGTCGATCACCGGCAGGGTCTCGGTGATCTCGACCACGACGTCGTCGACCAGGTCCTCGGCTTCCCCGGCGCTCGCCGCCACCACCGCCGCGATCGGCTCGCCGACGAAGCGCACCTCGTCGCGGGCCAGCACCGGCTGGCCGATCGGCACATAGCCGAACCGGTGCAGCATCGGATTGATCGGCTTCACACCGGCGAGCTCGGCTGACGTGACCACGTGGGCGCCGGCCGGCCGCCTGATCGCCTCGATCCGACCGGCGGCGACCTGGCTGCGCACGAAGCGCACCCAGTGCACCGCTGCCAGATCCGCCGTGAAACGGCCGCGTCCGGCGACCAGCGCCGGGTCCTCCACGCGCCGGATCGAGCGGCCGACCCAGGCCGATCCCGATCCTCGCGTCGCGGTTTCCGGCGTTGGCGGGTCCCTCGTGACGCTCATGCCACCGCCCGCTCCAGGGCGCGGCGCGTGACCACTCGCACCAGGTCGCGCCGGTAGCCGGCGCTCGACTGGATGTCGTCGAGGGGGTCGACCACGTCGGCCGCCGCATCGGCGGCGGCGCGAAAGGCCGCGGCGTCGGGTGCCCGACCGGCGAGCGCGCTCTCGGCCTCGGCGATGCGGCGCGGAAACGGCTCGGCGCCGCCGATCCCGACCCGCGGGTCCGCGATTGCGCCGTCCACCAGGCGAAACGTCGCCAGCGCCATGGCGATCGCATAGTCGCCGGCGCGCCGGCTGAATTCGTAGAAGCCGAAGCGGGTGTCGGCCGTCAGCAGCGGCAGGCGGGCTTCCACCAGCAGCTCGTCCTCGGCGAGCGCCGTCGTCATGATCCCGCAGAAGTAGTCGCCGGCCGCGATGGTCCGCGTTCCGCGAATGCTGGTCGCGATCATCCGGGCCTCCAGCGTGGCGGCGACCAGGCACCAGTCCGACGCCGGGTCCGCATGGGCGAGGCTGCCGCAGAACGTTCCGCGCACGCGGATCGGATAGTGCGCGATGTGGCGGACCACGCCCGACAGCAGGGCGCCCAGAGGCCCGGCGACGACCGGCCGGTGGAACGCCGCATGGCGCACGCAGGCGCCGACGCCAAGGGCATCCACGCCGGCCTCGAGGCGCGCCAGCGCGCCAACCGCGTTGATGTCGATGAGATGCGCCGGCCGCGCCAGCCTGAACGCCATTGTGGGCACGAGGCTCTGGCCGCCCGCCAGGACGCGTCCGTCGTCGGAGGCGAGCCGGCCGAGCAGCGCGATCGTCTCGTCGATCGTCGTCGGTGCGTGATAGACGAACGACGCGGGCTTCATCGGCATGCCCCCCAGTGCGGCGGATTTGAAGTTCCTATCAGATGTGCGGCGCGCTCGTCATAGGAACTTCAAATCCTAAAAGCCGCACTAGAATCATAGACTTGCTACAGCATGTCCCGGCGAAGTGGACCCGGTTCGCCGATCAAGGACATGCGCAACAAGGGATGCTACAGCGCTTCCCGGGTCGAGGCGCCGCAACAAGTGGTTCACTATGACCGGGAAGCGCTGTAGTGCACCTCTGGATTCCGAAGTTCGCACCGGAGGATGTCGCCAAGTGATGCGAACTTCGGAATCGGTGCACTGGATCACACCGCAACGGCGCGCAGGCGCGATCCCTCCTGGCCGAAGACCCGGAGGTAGCGGTCGATCTCGTCCGCAGTGCCCGACGCCTTGGCGGGATTGTCCGACAGCTTGACGGCGCTGCGGCCGTTGGCCCAGGTGACCTTGCACACCAGGCTGATCGGGTCCAGCGAATCGAGCCCGCGAGGGTGGCAACCGCGAAGGTCATTGGACGCCATGGTGCCCCAGCCGAAGCTCTCGCGCATCCGTCCGCGGAACCGCGAGTGCAGGTCGATGATCGAATCGACGTCGAGGGCGTCGCTGAACATGCCGCGCT
The DNA here is from genome assembly GCA_049509935.1 of Xanthobacteraceae bacterium. Lineage (GTDB taxonomy): Bacteria > Pseudomonadota > Alphaproteobacteria > Rhizobiales > Xanthobacteraceae > AP-16. The sequence continues at coordinate 6,522 of JBEKZK010000014.1, forward strand.
TCTGCCGCGCGTCGTGTCCGCGGTCGCGATACCAGGCAATCATTTCCTCGCCGGCGGCGACCGGCTCCTTGCTGTCGAAGCGCATCCCGGTCCAGTCGAGAATCCAGTCCGGCGCGTCGCGGAGGAACTGGGTCATGCCGAAGGTGTCGGGCAGCATGATGAGAAGCTCGCCGTCGTACACTTCCTGCCAGCGTTCGAGGACCCGGTACTGCGCCGATTTGAGCGCGGCATCGTCCTCGGCCAGGCATGCGATCACCATCGGCAGCTCGTGCGAGTTGGTGCCGATCGCCTCGACGCTGTGCTTGAACGCCAGATGCGCATTCGAGGTACCGACGAAGGAATGTCCGAGCTCGTCGGCGAATGCCGTCGTCACCCATTCCTGCCACAGGAAGCCGTGGCGCCGGCGCGTGCCGAACTCCGCGAGGCGGATGTCGGGGTAGCTGCGCAGGCGCTGGATCTTCGCCCACATCTTGGCCTTGGCCTGCGCATACAGGACGTCGAGCTCGAAGCTGTCGAGGGAGGCCATCACGGTTCGCGAGCGCAGCTCGCTCACGATGGCGAGCGCGTAGATCTCCCACATCGTGACGTCGGCCCATCTGCCCTCGAAGGTCAGCACGTACTGGCCGGCCTCGGTCTCCAGCTGGTAGCCGGGCAGACGAAAGTCGCGGAGATATTCGATGTATTCGGGGCGAAAAATGTCGCGCCGGCCATAGAACTTGTTGCCGGCGAGCCAGATCAGCTCGTTCTCGCGAAACCGCAGCTGCGTCACGTAGTCGAGCTGGGCGCGCAGCAGCGCCTCCGGAACGACTTCCGCGAGCCGTACGCCGGAGGTTCGATTGATCAGGCTGAATCTGACCGGCACGTCTGGATACAGCATCCAGATGAATTGGTGCATCAGGAACTTGTAGAAGTCGGTATCGAGCAGGGAACGCACGATCGGGTCCAGGCGATAATTGTGGTTGTGGACGCGTGTGGCGATATCGAGCATCACCGGTCTCCTCGGAAACGACAGCTTCCGTCATAGCAAAAAAAGCATCGCTACAGCGCTTCCCGGTCATAGTGAACCACTTGTTGCGGCGCCTCGACCCGGGAAGCGCTGTAGATTCCCTTGTTGCGCATGTCCTTGATCGGCGAACCGGGTCCACTTCGCCGGGACATGCTGTAGCGCGCCCGGCCCCGAAGCCGGCGCGTCACCCGGCCCCGGCCGGTGGCCGGCACGGTCGGCTCGACCGCCCGGCCGTCGCCATCGGCGTCGGTTCCGCGGTTCCCGCTGACGTGGAAGTGCTGGCGCTCGCGATCTGGACTCGCAGCGGGCCCGGGGTGCCGGGCCCCCGCTACGAGCCTGATCCGCGTACCCTCCCGGGTCCCGGGAGGCGCGTTCACCGTAGCTGGCAATTCGGCGAGGAACGTGTGACATTGGCACTTGCCAACGGCCATGTAGACCATGATGAGTAAGCCCATGGCATTCATAGCGACTGTGTTCGATCCGCGGGGTCGCGCCGCAGGCGCGCCGTCAACGACGAGCGCAAATTCAGGCAGAGAGGACAGCAGGCGTTCGCGCCGCTGGGCCGGCCGCCCCGGCTGCTCGTGACGCAATACCGGCTATCGAGAATGCACGTCAACGGAACGCTTGAATTCCTGTTCGCCGCCGGGTCGAGCTCGTGGACCGCACGCCGGCTTGCCGGTCAGATTGCGGCGTTGCGCCAGTCGGGGCTCACGTGTCGCGACATTGCCTGCGAAATCGTGCATCGTTTCGATCCCGGGGACTCGCGAGCTCTTGGTGATGCTCTGCGTGACGTTTGCGAGCAGGCCGACGGATCGGGCACCTCGAACGCGTTTCACAATCCCGCTCATTCGCGCGACGTGGGGGTCATCTGGTTCAACCTCGCCCTGGCGAACAATCGCCTGGCCGCGATCGGCAGCTCTCCGTCCAGCCTGACGTCCCGCGACCTTCTCGTCGGCGCCTGCGCGGCCTTCGGGCACGATATCGGCCACGACGGGACCGCCAATGTCACGACCGCGGTCGGCGACGACGGTGTCGAGCGCTGCGTGCGTTCTCCCTTCCGACTGGAAACGCTGGCGGCCGATCGTGTCTGCGACATCATGCATCGTCGCGGTGCGACTGCGTCCGATCTGTCGGCGGTCCGCGCCATGATTCTGTCGACCGACATCGAAGGCGGCCACCATGCGCTGGACGTGGCTCTCGGCATCGGCCCGGAACCGCCGCCGGAACCGACGCCGCCTTTTGCGTCGTTCTCCGACCCGAGCGTCAGATTGATGGCCGCCATCCTGCGGGATGCCGACATCATGCCGTCGGCGGGCCTCACGTTGCGGGATTGTGACCGCTATTCGCGATTGATCGAGCTCGAGCTCGGGCTTGCGCCCATGAGTCTCGGGCCGGTCCAGACCGAGAGGTTCTTCGGCGCCATCCTCCATCGCCGTTTCGTCAGCCCGCCGGGTCAGCTGTTCCAGTCGCGGCTGGACGCGTTGGGCGCGATCAACCGGATCAGGCTCGCCGACAAGGACCTGCAGGACCTCGATCTGGAGTCGACCGGGCGCGACATGATCGCATCGAGCTGAGCTGGCCGGACGTCGGCCCCACCGGCCGTTGGATCAGGGCGTCTTGCCGACCGGGGCTTCGCTCGCCGACGCGCCCGCGATCTGCGGGTTGCCGATATAGCCGCACAGCACGATCAGGCCGCTGCGCTGGTCGCGCAATGCGAAGGCGAACGGCTTGTCGGCGGTGAGCTTGACGAACTCGGACTCGGCCGACCGTGTCGCGGTCACGGCGGTCGCCGCGGCGGCCTCGGTGCCCTCCTCGTCGACCGCGAGCTCGACGCGCTGCTGCGCCTTGGCGAGATGCAGCTGCCCCCGGCTGAATCCCGGCAGCGTGCTCTGCGGCTGCAGTCCCATCGCCCGGAGCGCCGGCATCAGATCCAGGCTCGCTCCGGCCTTGAAGCGCGGCAACGCAACCTCGCCCGGCGATTCGACAAAGCCTTCGCCTGCCAGCCAGGCGCCGAGCCGGGTGAATTCCTTCGCCGCAGCCGGATCGCGCCGCGTCGTCACGACGACCATCGAATAGCCCTCGGTCGCGTACGCGAGCTCGACGGCGATGAAGCGGCCATCCTGGCGAAAGCGGAATTTGCGCTCGCTGGCGTGCATCAGAGGCGTGTCGATGCTCTGCCCGCCGACCAGACGGAACGGCGCGGTCCTGGTTTCGGCGGCCGCGAACGGCTGCTTCCAGCGATCCTTGAAATAGAGCGCATTGAGCGCCACGAGCCCGGCATCGTGCGGCAGCTCGTCGAGGATGGTCGGGATCTTGCCCCGGGTCTTCTCGCTGACCCAGGCGTTGATCCCCTCGAGGGTCGCGGGCTTGGCAAAATCCTCGACCGTCGCGCGGATGCCCGCCCGTTTGAGGGCTTCGAGCGCGGCCGGGAACGGCGCGCTGGCACGATCGAACACCACCGCGTTGGCGCTGGCCAGCGGGCCGTCGTCGCTGGTCCTTCCGGTCGCGGTGCGCAGCGCGTCGAAATCGATCGAGGGGGCGGCCGACTTCTGAAATCCCAGGGTCAGGTGCAGCATCCGGCGCAGCTGCTCGTCGGCGCCGAGCTCGATCGCCGCCAGCGCGCCGGCGAGGCTCGCCGGCGACACCACGATGTTGGCGGTCGCATTCTTGCCGGCCAGGTTGTCGAGCAGGCGCGCCGCGAGCGCGCCCTGGGCGGCCATCAGCCGATCCGCCGTCGAGGTGCCCCCCGCGGCGTCCGCCGCAGTGGCGGTCGTCAGCATCGCGGCGGCGGCCAGGGCTGCGGCCGCGGACCGGAGTCGAGCCTGGATCGCCGGAATGGTCATGGCATCGAGCCTTTCATGGGACGATCGTATAGGGCGTGGTCGCGGTCGACATGCGTGGCCGGTCCGGACCGTCCAGCGCCAGATCGCGGGACATCGCGGCGGCGAGCTCGGCGACGAAGCCGAGCGACTCGGCGCGGCTGTCGAAGCTGCGCGGCTGCGCCGGAACCTTCAGCCACTTCATCGGGCGATCGCTGAGCACGGCCACCAGCTTGCCGTCTCCGGCCGGCGGCTCGGCCGCGATGGTGAAACCCTCGTAAGGGTTGGCGGGGTTCGGGACGACCAGCGGCCGCTCGGGCTGGATGCGGTTGGCCTCCGGCCGCCGACCGGTCGCGGTGCGCAACGACATCTCGTTGGGGAAGATCTGGGTGACCGATCCGTCCGGCGCGAAATCGAGCAGGACCAGATAGCCGGGCTCGCGGGTGGTGACGCGCAACTGCAGCTTCTGTCCGAGAGTGAGCCGGGTGCCGTGGGTGAACGTCACCGCCACACCGGCGGGGTTGCCCTCGGGCAGCGCGTCGAGCACCACCTGCTGGCTCTCCGTCGACGGCTGGTCCTGACGGATGCCGGTATTCTGCCGCAGCCAGTCGTCGAAGGCGGCGACCCGGGTGTAGACGCCCGGGATCCCGGGCTCGCCGCAGCCGACACCCCAGCTCACCACGCCGATCTGCACGAAGAACCCCTTTTCGTCGCGCATCACCAGCGGGCCGCCGCTGTCGCCCTGGCAGGAGTCCCGGCCGCCCTGCGCCTCGCCGGCACACAGATTGCGCCCGTCGACGCTGCCCGACCGCTGCTGCTTGCCGTAGGCTTCGCGGCAGACCTGCCACCCGATCAGCGGCAAGTCCACCTGACGCAGCGTCGTGTCGATATAGGAGTGAATGTTGTCCGAGGAGATCGGTTCTCCGGTATGGGCGTCGACCCAGGCGTTGCCGCGGTTGGGGTCCCGTTTCATGCTCTTCAGGTAGCCCCATCCGGTCACGACCCCGCGTTTGCCCGGGGTCTCGAGGGCCGTGGTGTCGGGCCGCCCGTAGGGCACCGGCGTGGAGCTGGCGGGCGACGCCAGCTCCAGCAGCGCGATGTCGTTCTCCATCGCGCGATTGAAACCCTCGTGGACGACGATGCGACGGATGCCGAGCCGCCGTCCGCTGGTCGGCTCGGATTTGATCGTGAGGTCGATCCGTTTCGTCCCTTCGACGATCAGGTAGTCGCCGGCGTTGCGATTGCCGCCCTCCTCGCCGAAGCAATGGGCCGCGGTCAGCACCCAGCGTCCCGAGATCACCGACCCGCCGCAGATGAACTGAAACTTGCCGTCGTTGTTGCGGCGGTAGAGGGCGATCTGCCACGGCCAGGTCTTGCCGACCGCCGGCTCGCCACCGACGATCCGCAGGTCCTCGATCGCCGGGCCGTCTCCGCTCTGGGCAAAAGCCGGGCTCACGAGGCCGGCGAGCAGGGCCGTCATCAGCGAGAGTCGCCGCAGGTTCATGACCGTCGTCCCTCGGGGGCAGGCATCAGGGAGCCGTGAAGACGCTGGCGAAGCCCAGGCGGGTCGCCCCGATCTGCGGCAGCAACTGGCGCACGAGCTGCGGAACGCGGCCGGCGGCACGGCGGCCGTCGAGGCTCTTGAGCTCGGTCTCCAGGCTCGAGAGCGGCCGGTCGGACACGATGGCGACGACCGTATCGCTGCCGAACGGCTCGCGCACCTGGAACTTGAGCTGCCAACCGGCGTCGGCGACACGCGGCGCGTCGGTGGCCAGCGGGAACAGGAACTGCACCCGGCCGTCCCCCGCGATATTGAACACGAGCGCGTGCTTGTCGCTGATGCCGCGCGCCTCGAACAGCAGGATCTCGCCGCGATGGTGCAGGCCGTTGTTGGGCTTGAGCTCGATCGTCTGCGGGCGGCGCTCGCTGATGACGGCGAGCTCCGACAGGCTGCGCACCCGGTCGACGACCGCCGGCACGTCGGTCGACTCGATGCCGCGCGCCACCACGTCGCTCGCCACCAGCGCCTCCTTGGTGCGCGCGTCCCAGCTCAGATCCGCGTCGCCCGCCGTCGGCGTCACCACGAAGGGCGTGAAGATCGGCTTGACGCCGGCGAGCGCCGAGGCGTCGCCGTTGATCACGGCGACGCGCACCGGCTTCGGATCGGGGGGCGGGCCCGCGGCGGCCGTGTCGACCGCGGTCGCGGTGCCGGGCGAGCTCAGGCTGCGCCAGACCACGCGGTCGAGGGTGCCGGTGCCGCGTGTGGGCTCGGTCACGATGGTCTGCTTCTCCTGGGCGTATTGCGAGACCACCTGCCGCGCATAGGCGAAGAGATCGTTGCGCGAGACTGCGCCGTCGCCCCGCGCGCCGGCATTGCCGTCGATCGCGCGCGCCACCGCATAGCTCAAGGCCCCGCGCTTGGTCGGCTGGCCCGGAATGTCGACCTCCGGGGCCTTGCTGTTGCGATCGACCGCCGCCAGGAACGACACGCGCTTGAATGTATTCTCGTCGCGATAGGCGTCCGCTGGCTGCGACACCAGGTCGAGCTCGGCGGCCGCGGCGGCGCCGATGGCCGACGAGCGGTAGCTCATCTCCTCGGCGCGCGGGTCGACCTCGCGGGTCAGACCGCCGCCATGGCAGGTGTCGGCGAGGAATACGACGTCGGCGCCCTTGGCTTCGAGTTGTCCCAGCCAGTGCCGCATCTCGGGACCGATCACCAGGTCGGGGTTGCGCCGGGTCGATCTGCGATCGAAGTCGTGCAGCACGAAGGCCTCGTCGAGGCCATCCGGCTTGGAGCCTCTGACGCTTTCCGGACGCTGGGTCCCGTGACCGGCGAAGCTGATGATGACGAGGTCGTTGGCGCGGGTCTGCTCGACCAGTCGCGTCACGGCGGCGACCACCGTCGGGCGCGTCGCCTCGGCGTCGATCAGGACGGTGAGGTCGGAGCTTTGCACTCCGGCACGGCGCAGCGCCCCCTCGAGGTCGCGCGCATCCGCGACCGCGCCCTTCAGGCGCCGTTCGAGCAGATAATCGTCGATGCCGACGACGAGGGCCCGGACCTGGCCGCCGGACGGGGCCTGGATCGGATCCGCGACTGCCTCCGCGGCCGCCATCGCGGCCAGCGCGATGCCGGCGCCGAGGCACGACTGCACCGACCATCGGATCAGCCGCGGCAACCACTGCGCCGATCTGGGCGCTACAGCATGTCCCGGCGAAGTGGACCCGGTTCGCCGATCGAGGACATGCGCAACAAGGGGATCTACAGCGCTTCCCGGGTCGAGGCGCCGCAACAAGTGGTTCACTATGACCGGGAACCGCTGTAGCGCGCTTTCCGATGAGGTTGACCATGAAATCTCACGGCCCGTCAGCGGAAAGCGCTCTAGCATCGATGTTTGTCGCATTTCCTCTCGGAAAACCGGTGTCCACTTTTCCGGGAAATGCTCCAGCCGGCGCATCGAGCCCCCCTATTCGCCGGACGCCGGCCGCCGCCATTCGACGCGGCGATTGAGCGCCCAGATGTCCTGCTCGGTGAGGCCGGTCCGATCCTCGATCTTCAGCGGCTCGCGCTTGCCCATCGGCTGGATCCTGACCTTGGCGGTGACGCCGCTCCTCGCGAGGAAATCGGCGACCATGCGGGCGCGCTGCTCCGACAGCCGCATGTTCATCGCGTCGGAGCCGCGCTCGTCGGTATGGCCGACGATGACCACCTCGGCGGGGTGCTGCTCCTTGACGGCGGCCACGAGCTCGTCGATCGCCTGCCGGCCGATCTCGGTCGGCGTCGCGGTGCCGGTCTCGAAATTGACCGGGATCGGCACGCTCCTGGGCTTCAGTCCACGCACGTCGTCGGACAGCGACCCGCCGACCGACCCGTCGCGATGATCCTTGGCGACCGGCACATAGGCGGCCGCTCCCGGCGCCTGCTCCTCGTTGGCGGCGAGCAGCCGGGCCTGCGCGGCGCGGTCGAGCATCTCCTGGATGATGGCAGGCGCCGGAGGCTTCGGCGTCTTCGTGGTGTTCTTGACGATCTCGATCGCCCGCTCCAGCGCCTGGGTGGCCTGCACGAAGCGGCGCTGCGACAGCCGCAGCTCGCCAAGCGCCATCGAGGCGCCCCAGAACACCTCGGGCTTCTCGGCATCCGTCAAAAGACCCTCGCGTTCGGCCTCGTGTCCCGGACGTCCCACCAGCGCCTCCGCCATGGTGACCTCGAGCAGGACCCGCCGGCGTTGCGCGTCGAGGGTGAACGGCCCGCAGGCCGCGTCGATCCTGATCTTGGCCTCCACGGCCTTCGCGGCATCGAGGTCCTTGCTCAGCAGTGCCTGATTGAGCTCCGGAAGCAGCGCGCAGTCGTCGGCCACCGCCGCCCCGGCTGTCGCCAGCGCGACGACCGCCATGGCGACGGCGATCACGATCGGATCCATCCTGCTCATGGGTCGACCTTCTCGGACGTGCGGATGACGCGGTTGACGATGGCGACGCGGTCACTGTTGCCGGGAGCAGTGGCGGCGTCGACATGGTGGATCAGGGCGTCGGCGCCGCCGGTGAGCGAGCGGAAGGCGCCGCGGCCTTCCAGTTGCTTTTCGGGAACCACCGTCACCGGCTTGCTCGAGGCGACGACCTTGATGAGCTCGGCACCGAACGGCGGGCTGACGGTGATGCGCGCGCCGGACGCCGCCGGCGGAATCTCGATCGGCGTATTGGCCTTCACCAGATTCTCGGTCTGATACGCATTGGGAAACAGCCGGATGGTCTGCCCGGACGGTCCGACATCGACCACCGTCACGTAGGCGTCCTCGTTGGTCTCGATGATCAGGCGGACCGCATCGCCTTTCCGGTAGGTCATGTCCGCGCGATCGAAGCGCGTGGAGACGCGCAGTGTCCCGGGATCGTCGCGGCCGGCGGTGGCCGCCGCATGCTGCCCGGCGGTCAGGCTGCGCGCGGCCGCCTGCTCGGATGTCGCGCCATCGTCGCGAGCCCTGTCCTGCCCCGACGCAGGCCATGCGCCGACCGTCACGGCGGCAAGGGCGAGCAGCACGCAACGGCGTGAGGCGAGGCCCATCTTGTCCCGCTCCTCCATCCCGGGTCGAGGCGCGCCGGCGGCGCGCCGCCAGCGATTCCTACATCAGAGACGGCGGAATGGCGATATCGGGCTCGAAGCGGCAGGGCCGCCGCGGGAGGTCGGGGGGAGTTTCGCATTCGGCGTGCGACGAGGACGGGGTCGTCGACCTGGGCAGCCGTTCACCAATCCGCCGCAAAAAAGCAAAGGCCCCGCCACCGCGGGGCCTTGCCGAATGGGGCGGCGCGCTTTGCGCCAGCCGCCGATCAGAACTTGAAGTTCACGCCACCGCGGACGATCTCGGTGGTGAACTTGATGCTCTCGGGCAGGATGGCACCACCGAAAGTGTCGTTGAAGATCGACTGATTGCCGAGGTCGACGTGCAGATACTCGACCTTGGCCGACCAGTTCGGGGCCAACGCCACCTCGACGCCGCCGCCGACGGTCCATCCGGCCACCGTGGTGCTGCCGGATCCGAACGCACCGTTGGCTGCCACGTCGCCCTCGGCGCCGTGCAGCGACCCCACCGCGAGACCGCCCGTCACGTAGGGCAGGACGCGGTCGATCGCCCAGCCCAGGCGGCCGCGGAAGGTGCCCAGCGCCTGCAGATTCGACGAGCAGTTCGGCGGCGCTCCGCCGCAACCCCCGAGCGTGCCGGCGGTGCTCCCCTTGATCCAGGAGTACGATCCGTCGCCTTCCAGACCGAACACGGCCTGGCCCATCTGCCAGTTGTACCCGAGGGTGCCGCCGATCAATCCGCCGTTGACGTTGTAGGTGCCGCTGTTGAAGCCGCCCGGATCGGTCTGGTCGGCGCGACCGAAGCCCCAGCCGCCCTCGACACCGATATAGAAACCGGTCCAGTTGTAGATCGGTGCCGGCGCCATCGCCGGCACCTTGTAGGCCGGCGCCGGAAGATCGGCGGCAAACGACGCGCTCGCGGCCGCGATGGCCGCAAAAGTGATGGTGGCGAAAGAGAGTCTCTTCATGACGGTGTCTCCAATCCGGTGAGCCCAAGGCATCTGAGAGGCTTCATAGCACGAAGGTGGACAAAATGCTGTTGTATTTAGGGCACGGTCCCGGACAAAATCAGCCACAATCCAGGTGAAAAATCAAGTCAACACCATGCTACCTAAGTCACAGTTCTGACATGATGTCGGCACGCCAACACCCGCCTCCCAATGTCGCGAAGCTGACTGCAATAATGCGTTAATATATAGTTGACGAGTACGGCAGAGTTGCTTGGTGGGCCGGAATACCCGGCCTGTCGAATCTCGCTCTTCGATCGACGCTGGCGCCGTGACTCGGTCCTTGCTCGGATCTGGCACGACCGCGGGCCGCGAAGACGCGGAAAGGCCCCGGACCAATCAGGGGCCGTGAAGCATCTCCTGGCTAAAGCCTGCCCGCGGGCTCGACCCGAAGGTGGACCGGTTCGCCGAGCAAGGACGTGCGCCAACAAAGGATCTGCAGCGCTTCCCGGGTCGAGGCTCCGCGGCGAGTGGTTCACGATGACCGGGAAGCGCTGCAGCGGACATGCGCCCAGCCCTTCCGTCGTCGCGGCTCGTCGCGCAGACGGCCGGTCAGAAGTGATAATTGACACCGCCGCGCGCGATGTTCTCGGTATCCCTGACCGTGGATGTCAGGGTGCTCCTGTTGGCACCGTATGTGTAGATGATCGTGGAGCTGTGGCTGCCGAGATCGACATAGAGGTACTCGGCCTTCAGGCTCCAGTGCGGAGCGAACATCCACTCGGCGCCCGCACCGACGGTCCAGCCCACCGCGGTGTTCGATGATTGATTGGTCATGCTCGGCTCGCTGGAGCATGGCGGATTGGCGGCGGGGCAGGATTCGGTGCTGCCGATCCTGGTCTGGCCGACGGCCAGGCCGCCGGTCGCGTAGAGCAGCAGCGATGGCGTCGCCGTCACGCCGGCGCGGCCGCGGAACGTCCCGAGCCAATCGAGCTCCCGACTGTAGGTCGACGTGTTCGGCACGAATGCCCCGCCCGGAGAGACCACGCTGGTGCAGCCCCGCGCGCTGCCCCAGACGGCGTCGCCCTCCAGCCCGACCACCCAGGAGTTGAACTGCCACTTGTAGCCGATCT
>JBEKZK010000140.1:0-9143 GCA_049509935.1 Xanthobacteraceae bacterium
CTCAAGGCGATGGGCTTCCCGACCACGATGTTCACGGTGCTGTTCGCGGTGGCGCGCACCGTCGGGTGGATCGCCCAGTGGAAGGAAATGATCGAGGATCCGAACCAGAAGATCGGTCGCCCGCGCCAGCTCTATACCGGCGCCGTGCGCCGCGACTACACCCCGATCTCGCGCCGCAAGTAGCGTTGTTCTGGCTGCGAAGCCGGGACAGTCGTAGGGTGGGCAAAGCGCAGCGTGCCCACCGCCGCGAGTCGAAGACGCGCCGCAACCTGCTGCGCGGTCGACGGTGGGCACGTCGCTGCGCTCCTTTGCCCACCCTACGGATCAGCCTGATCGCGATGTCCTGTTGCGACGCGGAGCACGACGTCGGCGGCCCGGGCGCTCGGTGAGCCGGAGCCGATCTGCATCAGCGCATCGAGCCTGGCGAAGGCGGCGATCTGGCGCCGGCGCTGCGGGGTATCGGCGAGAAGCGGGACAAGCGCGTCCGCCAATGCCCTGGGGACGCAGTCCTCCTGGAGGAATTCCGGCACGATGTTCTCGCCGAGGACCAGATTGGCGAGGATCGCCGACGGGATCTTCACCACGCGGCGGGCGATCGCCGCCTCCCACGCCGCGACCCGGTAGGCGGCGACGGTGGGCACGGCGGCGAGCGCCAGCTCGAGGGTGACGGTGCCGGACGCCGCCAGCGCCGCCCGCGCCTGGCGGAACGCCAAATGCTTCTCCGCCGTATCCGACACGATGCGCGGCCGGACCGGCCAGGTTTCTGTGCGCCGGCGGATCTCGTCGACCAGATGCGGCAGGGTGGGCAGGACCAGCTCGAGGCCGCCCAGCTGCTGCGTCACCAGCGCGAGCGCGGCGGCAAACGGGTCGAGCAGCCGCCCGATCTCGCTCCGGCGGCTGCCGGGCAGGACCAGGACGAGCGGAGGAGCGGCCTCCCGGCGGAGCGCTTCGGCGCCGCTCGCCCGCAGCTCGCCGATCCGCTCCGCCAGCGGATGGCCCACGTAGGTGCACGGCGGGCCGCCGAGCCGCTCGAGCGCGGCGGGCTCGAACGGCAGGATCGCCAGCACCTCATCGATGAAGGCGCGCATCACCCGGGCGCGCCCGGAGCGCCAGGCCCAGACCTGCGGCGACACATAGTCGACGATCGGGATCGCGGGAGCGGCCTTGCGGACCCGGCGGGCCACCCGATGCGTGAAGCTCGGGCTGTCGATGATGACGAGCACATCGGGACGCGCCGCGATCACCGCCGATGCGGCCTCGCGGATGCGGCGCACGATCAGCGGCAGCAGCCGGGGGATCGCCGCGAAGCCCATGATCGCCAGCGGCTCGACCGGAAACAGGCTGGGCGCGCCGGCCGCCGCCATGTCGCGACCGCCGATCCCCGCAAATCGTATTCCGGTGCCGCAGCGCTGCCGCAGCGCGCCCATCAGGGCGCCGCCGAGCTGGTCTCCCGATTCCTCCGTGGCGATGAGGAACACCGTGAGCGGTCGATCCGCCGCCATCAGTCGTTTCCGCGCACGCCGGCGACGAAGATTCGTGCCGCGTCGGCTGCCAGCGCCACCTGCTGCGGCTGCGCGATGATCGCGTCACCGGCAACGACCGCGAGCCCGGCGAGGCCGGCGCGGGCCACGCCGGCGACGGTCTGCGGCCCGATCGACGGCAGGTCGAAGCGCCGGTCCTGGCCGGTCTTGGCGGCCTTGACCAGAACGCCGGTGCCGAGCCTGGAGCGGACGCGCCCTTGCAACCGCAGATCGACGATGCGCGCCAGCATGTTGTCGGTCCCCTCGGCGGCCTCGAGCGCCAGCACGTGGTTGTCGGCGACCACCACCGCCTGTCCGATGTCGTAGGGGCCGGTCGCGGCCAGAACCGCAAGCCCCCTGGCGATGTCGGCGCGGTCGCGGTCGCCCGGCCCAAGACGTCCGATGGTCCCCTCGCGGACCAGGATCTCCGGCGCGACCTCGTGGGCGCCGACCAGCTTGAGACCGTGCTCCTCGAGGATGCGGCCGAGCATCGTCAGCAGGTGGTCGTCGCCGCCACGGAATCCGGCGAGGATCCGCGGCAGCTCCCGCAGCGTGGCGAGATCGAGGCGGATCTGCCACGGCGACGGCCGCAACACCGTGCCGATCCACACCATCTCGCCGCACCTCTCCTCGGCGGCAAGGCGTCGCAACCGGCCCAGCTGGCCGATCGCGATCCATCGATGCCGATAGCCGGCGACCGCCAGCGGCTCGACCCAGCCCCTGACCGGGAACAGCACGACGGGACGGCCGCGGCTCGTCACCGCATCGGCCACCGCGAGCGGCAGGGCGCCACCGCCGCAGACGATGGCGAGCGGCCGCTCGGGCGCTGCCGCGGCGTCGCGCGCGCTCATGGCCCGCCGGCTGTCGCCTCGCGGGGCTCGTTGCGGCGGGTCGCCATGGTCAAGGGCCGGGGGCCTCCAGCACGAATGAAGCTGATGACCTTGCCGACCAAGGGATCGGCGGCAAACTCGCCCGCCACGGTCTCCAGCCGCTCGCGGAACGTTCCGGCGCCGAAGAACATCGACCGGTAGGCCTGCCGCAGCCGATGCACGTCGGCGCGGGCGATGCCGCGCCGCTTCAGGCCGACGACGTTGATCCCCGCCAGATCGGCGAGCTGGCCGACCGCATAGCCGTACGGGATGACGTCGGCGATCACGCCGCTCAAGCCGCTGATCATCGCCCCCTCGCCGATGCGCATGCGCTGGCGCACCGCCGCCTGGCCCCCGAGATAGACGAAATCATCGATCGTCACGTGCCCGCCGAGGACGGCGTTGTTGGCGAACGTGACGTTGCTTCCCACCTTGCAGTCGTGACCGACATGGGATCCCGCCATGAAGAAACAGCCGTCGCCCACCTCGGTGAGCCCGCGATCATGCTCGGTCCCGATGTTCATGGTGACGCCTTCGCGAATGTCGCAATCGGCTCCGATCACGAGGCGCGTCGGGCCTCCGCGGTACTTGACGTCCTGCGGCGGCGTGCCGAGCGAGGCGAACGGATAGATCGTGCAGCGCGGGCCGATGGTGGTGTGACCGGTGACGTGCACATGGGCGACCAGCCGGCAGCCGTCGCCGATCGTGACGTCGGGGCCGACAATGCAATAGGGACCGATCGAGACGTCCTTGCCGATCGCCGCGCCGGCGGCGACGCGTGCCCCAGGGTCAATCTCCGTCATCGGCGGCCTCAGGCATCGACGATCATGGCGCCGACCTCGGCTTCGGCGACGATCTCGCCGCCCACCTTCGCCTCGCCGCGGAACCACCACATGGTCTTGCGCCGGTTGATCTTGGTCATGTGGTATTCGACGGTGTCGCCCGGCCTGACCGGGCGGCGAAACTTCGCCTTGTCGATGGTGATGAAGTAGACGCGCTTGGGGCGTGCAGCCGCCTCGCGCGACACGACGCACAGCACGCCCGCGGTCTGCGCCATCCCCTCGATCAGCAGCACACCGGGAAACACCGGCTCCTCGGGAAAGTGCCCCTGGAACTGCGGCTCGTTGACCGTCACGTTCTTGATGCCGATCGCAGCCTCGTCGCCACGCATGCCGACCACGCGGTCGATCATGAGGAACGGGTAGCGGTGCGGCAGCGCCTTCATGATCGCCGTGATATCCGCGGTCTCGAGCGTGCCGGAGGGGTGATGGTCCTCGCTCATGCTCTGTCGCGCTTGTCCGGGCGCGCCGCCAGGCGCTCGAGCGTCTTCATCTCGCGGAACCATTGCTTGATCGGCTTGGCCGGAGTGCCGCCCCAGATGGCGCCCGGCGGCACGTCGTCCTTGACGATGCTGATCGCCGCGATCTGGGCGCCCTCGCCGATCGTGACATGGTCGTTCACTCCCACCCGAGCGGCGAGCACGACGAAATCGTGCAGCGTCACGCTGCCCGATATGCCGGTCTGGGCCACGATGACGCAATGCCGCCCGATTTGGACATTGTGGCCGACATGGACGAGGTTGTCGATCTTGGTGCCCTCGCCGATGATGGTATCGCGGCCGGCGCCGCGGTCGATCGTCGTACCGGCCCCGATCTCGACGCCGTCCTGGATGATCACCCGGCCGATCTGCGGCACCTTCATGTGGCCGGCGCGGCCCATCAGGAAGCCGAATCCGTCCTGCCCGATGCGGCATCCGGGATGGATGATCACGTTGTCGCCGATCAGCGCATGGGTCACCGTGGCCCCGCCCCCGATCGCGACGTTGCGCCCGATGCGGACCCGCGGACCGACCACCGCTGTCGCCCCGATCACCGTGCCGGTACCGATCTCGGCGCGCGGCCCGACGACCGCCCCGGGATCGACGGTGACGCGCGCTTCGAGGCGTGCCGAGGCGTGAACATGGGCCCCGGGCGCCACACCCGCCGACTCCGTCAGCGATGAGGGCCGCAGCGCGTCGGCGAACAGCTCGCGCGCCACCAGAACGAACGCCCGGTACGGCTCGCGCGCCACCAGGACGGTGAGGTGCTCCGGCGCGCGCGCGGCAAAGCGTTCGCCGATCAGGCAGACGCCGGCGCCGGTGGTCGCCAGTTGATCGACATATCTGGCGTTGTCGAGGAACGTGAGATCCGCCGGACCGGCCAGGTCGATCGCCGACACGTTGCTGATTCGCCGATCCGGTACGGCACCGGGGCGCGCCACCGCCCCGGTCAGCGTCGCGATCTCACCCGCGGTCAGGCCGGGCGGCCGCTCGAAGAACGACGGCTCGGTCATGCTGTCGCGCCGAGGTCGCGGCGGTCGAGCGAATCAGAACTTCGTCCCGCCGCTGAAGCGGAACTCCTGGATGACATCGTTGGGGTCTTTGGTGATCGGGATCGCATAGTCGAAGCGCAGCGGACCGAACGGCGATTCCCAGATCAAGCCGACACCGACCGACGAACGGATGAGCCGGTTGTCGTCGAGCAGGATCGATCGTCCGAACTGCGGGAAAACGATCTGGTTGTTGTAGTCCCACAGCGCTCCCGCATCGGAGAACACCGCGGCCTTGAGCCCGATGTCCTTGGGCAGGTTGGGAATCGGCGCCTGCACCTCCAGCGTGCCGGCCCAGTACCGGGTGCCGCCGACCGAGTCCAGGGTGGTTCCCGGCGTGATGTCGCGCGGACCGAACCCGTTGATCTGGAAGCCGCGAACCAGGTTCGGGCCGCCGAAGAAGTTGTCGATCATCGGCAGCTGCTTGCCGCCCCACGGGGTCACGTAGCCGGCTTGGCCGCGCAGCATGGCGGTGACGTCGGTGAACAGCTCCTGGTAATAGCGGGCATCTACGGTCGACTTGACGAAGTCGACGTCGCCGCCGACACCCGCCACGTCCTGGCGCAGCGAGATGATCAGCCCGCCGTGCGGATTCTTGTTGTTGTCGAGCGTATTGTAGGTGATCCCATAGCCGACCAGCGAGGTCAGCTGGGGTCCCAGGGCGGCCGCCTGCTGAAGCGCCACCGATGCCTGAATGATCCCGGTGTTCAAGCACGCGGGCGCGGGAAATCCGGCCGAGCACTGGTTGATCGTCGGATCGAGCGTGACCGTCTGGTCGTAGATCGTATAGCGCAGTTGCAGCGACAGATCCTCGCGCAGCGGAAAGCCAAGCGTGGCTCCCGCCCCGTAGGTGTTGCTGCCGTAGGTCTGAAATGTCGACTGCATCGTCTCCTTGGCGAAGACATCGAGGCCGAGCGACACGCGATAGCCGAGAAAGTACGGCTCGGCGAAGCTGATCTCCGCGCCGCGGGCGAACTGGCCGTAGGTGACCGAGCCCTTGAGGTACTGGCCCTTGCCCAGCAGGTTGCGCTCGCCGAGGCTCACCTCGGCGAGGAAGCCGTTGGCTGTCGAATAGCCGCCCGACACCGAGAACTCGCCGGTCGCCTGCTCCTCGACGTCGACGTTGAGCACGATGCGGTCGGGCGCCGACCCGGGCTCGGTGGTGATCCGGACGTTCTTGAAGTAGCCCAGATTCCTTAGCCGGCGCTCCGCCCGGTCGACCAGCACCTTGTTGTAGGCATCCCCCTCGGCGATGTCGAACTCGCGCCGTATCACATAGTCCCGCGTCTTGGTGTTGCCGCGCACGTTGATGCGCTCGATGTAGGCGCGGGATCCCTGCTCGACGACGAAGACGACCGAGATCCGCCGATTCGCATCGTCGCGGTCTCCGCGCGGACGGATCTGGGCGAACGGATAGCCGCGCCGGGACATTTCGATCGTCATGTCCTCGACCGACTTCTCGATCGCCTCGGCATTGTAGACCGAGCCTGGAAAAACCTTGAGCTTGGTGCGCAGATTCACCGGGTCGATGTCGGCGACGCTCGATTGCACGTCGACGTTGCCGAAGTGGTACTGATCGCCTTCGTCGATCGTGAACGTGACGACGAAGCCCTTGGCCTCCGGATCGAACTCGGCGGCCGCCGCCACGATGCGAATGTCGGCGAACCCCTTGGTGAGATAGAATCGGCGCAGCAGATCGCGATCGGCCTCGATGCGGTCGGCGTCGTAGATGTCGGACGACTTCAGGAAGCTCAGCAGGCTCGTCTCGGAGGTCTTGATGACGTCCTTCAGCCGGTAGTCCGAGAACGCTCGATTGCCGACGAAGCGGATCCGGCGCACCGTGGTCCGGTCGCCCTCGGTGATCTCGAAGACGAGATCGACACGATTGTTGGGAAGCTCGATGATCTTCGGCTCGATATGGATGTCGAAGCGCCCGACGTGATGGTAGACCTCGATGATGCGCTGCACGTCGGCCTGGACGGTGGCGCGCGACAGCGTTCCGCGGGGCTTGGACTGGACCTCGCTGGTGAGCTGCTCGTCCTTGACCCGCTTGTTGCCTTCGAACTGGACGCGATTGAGGACGGGCGCCTCCACCACCGTGACGATGATGCGGCCACCCGCCGGATTGATCCGCACGTCCTGGAACAGACCGGTGGCGTAGAGCGCCTTGAGGGCTTCGTCGATCTGCGGCGCGTCGAACCGGCCGCCCGGCCCGGGACGGAAATACGAGCGAATCGTATCGGTCTCCACCCGACGATTGCCCTCGACCACGATCGATGACGCCGTCTGCGCAACCGCCACCGGCGCGTTGACGACGGCCCCCAATACCGATCCGGCGAGGATGATGCTGGCGACGGCCAGTCCTCGCAACGCCCGGATGCCAAGTTTCATGCGGAAGGTGCCCTTGTTGTCTTTATCGGTCCCTCGACCGGCCGCATCGCTGCATGTTGGATTGCGTTGTACCCCGTTTCGACCCTGCTGCAAACCGCCGGGACACCCCGAAGACCTTTTGCGCTCAATGCGTTGCATGAAAGCAACGGTCACGACGACGCCAGATGCAGGATGTCGTTGTAGGTGGCGAAAATCATCAGCATCAGCACGATCGCGAGCCCGATCCGGAACCCGATCTCCTGCGCCCGTTCCGACATGGGCCGTCCGCGAATGGCCTCGATCGCGTAGAACAAAAGGTGACCGCCGTCGAGCAGCGGGATGGGAAACAGGTTCAACAGGCCGATCGAGACCGACAGCATCGCGGCGAGCTGCATCAGGGGCCCGAAGCCCAGCACCGCGACCTTTCCGGTGACCCGCACGATGCCGACCGGACCGCTCAGCTGATCAGCCGATTCGCGACCCGCCACGACGCCGGTGACGTAGGACAGCGTGCGTTCGACCACGTTCCAGGTCTCGGCGATGCCCAGCTGGACAGCGGCGAGCGGACCGACCCGGTATGTCTTTACGTCACCGGGCGCGATCGAGCGCTTGATTCCGAGCTGGCCGATTCGATGGACGATGCCGAACGGGTCCTTTTCCTCCTTGAGCGTCGGCACCGCCCGCAGGGTGACCCGCTCGCCGGACCTCTCGACCGCGAACTCGAGCGGCTGCCCGGCGCTCACCGAGACGATTCGCTGCATGTCGGAAAAGCTCTCGATCGGGCGACCCTCGATCGACAGCACCACGTCGCCGGGCCGGAAGCCGGCCGCCGCCGCCGCGCTGTCGGGAATGATCTCGTCCACCCGGGCGGCGGTTTCCTGCTTGCCGAACACCATGAAAACGCCGGCAAAGATGACGATGGCCAGGATGAAGTTGGCGATCGGACCGGCGGCGACAACCGCCGCCCGCACCCTGACGGGCTTGTGGAAGAAGCTGTCGCGACGCTCGTCCTCGCTCATCGCGTTGATCGCCTCGGCATCGGGAACGCTGGCGGCGTTCTCGTCCCCGAAGAACTTGACGTAGCCGCCGAGCGGGACCGCGGAGATCTTCCAGCGGGTGCCGTAGCGATCGTTGAAGCCGACGAGCTCGCGGCCGAAGCCGATCGAGAACACCAGCACCCGGACGCCGCAGCGCCGCGCCACCCAGAAATGCCCGAGCTCATGAAAGAAGACGACGACCGAGAATACCAGGACGACGGCCACCGCCTGGTAGAGGGTCGACCATGCCGCCCACGCGCCGATGCCAGCCAACATGTCCATTCCGTCCTGGTCCCGGGTCGGATCTGCGACCCCCTTCGTTAATAATGCCTTTACAACGTCTTTGAGGCAATTTCCGGCACCAGGCTCTGTGCCAATCTTCTGGCGGTATGGTCAATGGCGATCGCGTCGTCCACGCTCGCCGGCTCGTGCATCGAGCCGCGGCGGACCGCCTCGTTGAGCGTCGCCTCCACAAGTGCCGGAATACCGGCGAAGCCCAGCCGTCGATCGATGAACTCGGCGACCGCGATCTCGTTTGCCGCGTTGAGCACCGTCGGCGCGCCGTTGCCCGCCTCGAGCGCTTCGCGCGCGAGCTTCAGCGCCGGAAACCGCTCGAGATCGGGGGCCTCGAAGCTCAGGGTGCCGACCTCGGCGAGATCAAGCGACTTGACCGGCGCCTCGATCCGTTCCGGCCAGGCGAGGCAATGGGCGATCGGCGTGCGCATGTCGGGCGATCCCATCAAGGCCACAACCGAGCCGTCGATGTATTCCACCAGGCCGTGCACGATGGACTGGGCGTGGACCAGGATGCCAATGGCACCTTGGTCCATGGCGAACAGGTGATGGGCCTCGATCAGTTCCAGTCCTTTGTTCATCAGCGTCGCCGAATCGATCGTCACCTTGGGCCCCATCGACCAGTTGGGGTGCCGCAGCGCCTGCTCCACCGTCGCGGCACGAATCTGCTCCTTCGACCAGGTGCG
>JBEKZK010000141.1:0-8984 GCA_049509935.1 Xanthobacteraceae bacterium
CGACGTCCGGGTGGCCGAGCTGTCCGGCGGCGAGAAGGCGCGGCTGCTGCTCGGGCTTGCGACCTTTGCCGGGCCGCACCTCGTCATTCTCGACGAGCCGACCAATCATCTCGACATCGACAGCCGGGCCGCGCTGGTCGAGGCGATCAACGGCTTTGCGGGCGCCGTCGTCCTGGTGTCGCACGACCGCTACCTGCTCGACGCATGCGCCGAGCGCCTTTGGCTCGTGGCCGACGGCACCGTGTCGACTTTCGACGGCGACCTCGACGACTATCGGCGTGGCATTCTCACCGGCCGCGGCAGCCCGCGCGCCGCCGACGGCGGGGAAGCCTCGTCCGCGCCTCGGGTGTCGCGCACCGAGGCGCGGCGCTCGGCGGCGGAGAAGCGCGCCGAGCTCGCACCGCTGCGCACCCGCATCGCCGCGGCGGAAACGACCATCAAGCGTCTGACCGATGAGATCGCACGGATCGATAGGGCGCTCATGGCGCCCGACCTGTTCGGGCGAAACCCCGCGGGCGCTGCCGCCCTCGCCAAGGCGCGCGCCGCAGCGGCCCGATCGCTTGCGAGCGCCGAGGAGGAGTGGCTCGAGGCGAGCACGCAATACGACTCGGCGATCGCCTAGTGCACCGATTCCGAAGTTCGCATCACTTGGCGACATCCTCCGGGGCGAACTTCGGAATCCAAAGGTGCACTAGCAAGTCTATGATTCTAGTGCGGCTTTTAGGATTTGAAGTTCCCATCAGGAATTGTCGGGCTTCTTAGGTGGCTTTTTGGCGATCTTCTTCGCCGGCTTGGCGGGTGCCGGCGCCTCCGGACCGCGCTCGATCGAAACCAGGCGGCCGCCCGCGAATCGGTAGATACCGGGCCGCGGGCCCTGAACATAGGTCAGCACCGTCTCGCGCTGGCCGCGGTCGCTGCCGAACTCGATCCGGTCGGTGTGGCCCAGCGCGTAGACCACCTCGCATTCGGACATGCCGAGGCCGATGCCGGGACCCGCCGGGCGGACCGGCGCGGGTGCCGGCTGGAGCCCCGGAGCGGTCCGGTCGGACCGCGAGGCATCGGGGCCGGCGGTGAAATTCATGGCGTGGGGAGGCTCGGTGGCCGGCGCGGCCGGCGCCTCGTTGGCACAGCGCCCGTCGGCGCCGATCAGGTCCTGCTGCGATATCGACCGCGTCAGCGGATCGACCTTGCCGGGGGACACGTTCCAGTCCGGCCGGGTGAACGCGGACAGGTCCGGCTTCTTGAGCTCCGGCATGTTGAACGTATCGGAATCCACCGCGCATCCCGCCGCGGCGCACCCCAGAGCTGCCGCGAGAAACACGGGCGCGCATCGACGAATCGTGCCCCGATCTGCCGCCACCGTCCTGCTCCGAGGGTTGCTCGTTCCCACCCGGCGGGAAACGAGGCATTGTGCTGCAAAGTTCCTTGCGGTTCAACCGTGTGCCTAAAGTTGGCGTTAATGAGGCGCCCGCGCCTCTCGGCCGGTCGACGTCCTGCTTCCTCGACGGCGGCGTTCAGCGCGTGACCGGTTCGTCGCGGCGATTGGAGAGCCGCGCTTGCAGCCCCGTGGTGGTTTCGGCGAGCGGTCTCTTCAGGAGCTTCGGGCGAGCGCTTTCGTGGGCCTGGGCCGGCTGCAACGGCACCTCGACCTCGGCGTCCGCGGTGCCGTCGTCCTGCGCGACCCGCACGCTGATCGTCGCCCCGCGCCAGCGTTCGAGCACCGAGGCGACGAAGGCGTGGTTGATCCCCGCCATCGCGTCGTCACGAATCCCCGGCACCGCCTCGCTGCGAGGCAACTGTTCGGGCGGCAGCTCCTTGAACTTCAACCGTGTCGGCAACGCGACGGCTTCGCCGAATGCGAGCGCCTCCCGGGTGCCGAGCGACGGCAGGAAGGCGAGCAGATTGGCGGCGGCGTCCGAGATCGCCGATCGCAGGATCGCCTGGTCGCGGTCGTTGGTCATCCGCATCGCGAACAGCGTGCTGCACTGTGACAGGATGGTCGGATCGAGCTCGGCGGGCCGCTGGCTGACCAGCCCGAGATACACGCCGTATTTCCGGCCCTCCTTGGCGATGCGGGAAATGGAGCGGCGGGTCGGACCGAACCCGATCGTGCGGTCGGCCGAGACGTAGCGGTGCGCCTCCTCGCAGACGAACAGCAGGGGTGACGCGCCGTCGCTCCACAGCCCGAAATCGAACGCCATCCGGCAGATCACCGACACCACGGCGTCCACCACCTCGGATGGGAATCCGGCCAGCTGCATCAGGGTCATCGGCATGCCGTCCGGCGGCAGCCGGTAGAGCTGGGCGAACACCTCCGCCATGGTGTCGCCACCGACGTTGGCATTGTCGAACATGAAGGCGTAGCGGGAATCGCTGCTCACCGTTTCGATCCGGGTGATCAGCCGGTGATAGAGCATGCGCGAGGCGCGATTTTCGAGCTTGCCCATGCGCTCGTCGAGAATCGCCACCAGGTCCCCGAGCCGATAGGGAACCGGCGTGTCGACGGTATATCCGGTGGTCTTCGGATCGGCGCGCCTGACGATCATGCGATCGCTCGAGCCACGCAGCGTGGTGTAGTTGCTCTTGGCGAAGGGGATGACCTCCGCCATGATGTCGACCTCGTCCTCGAGACCCGGGCGGCCGCCGAAGAACACATCGACCATCTCCTCGAAACTGAACAGCCAGAACGGCAGCCGCAGGTTTCGCGGACTGATCACGTGGGCCTTGTCTTTGAACGAGTGCCCGTATTCATTGTGGGCGTCGAGCACGAATATCCGCACGTCCGGACGCGCGCGCATGATCTCCTGGAGGATCATGGCGAGTCCGCTCGACTTGCCGACGCCGGTGGTCCCGAGAATCGCGAAATGCTTGCAGAGCATGTCATCGACATCGATGCAGGCGGCGATCACGGGGTCCTGCTGCACCTCGCCTATTTCGATGACGCTGGCTCCGGCCATCTTGAAGATGATCCGCAGTTCGTCCGGTCCGACGGCGCTGACCGGATCGCCGATGTCGGGATACTCGGTAACCCCGCGATGGAAGCTCGCTCCCGGTGTGCCGCTGTTGCGGATCTCGCCGACCAGATCGACATCGGCCGAGGCGCGATGCTCCGACCCGCCGATGGACGGCGCGGGATCGAGCGACACGTAGGTCACCACGGCGACGAGGCGCGATTTTCCGGTGTCGATGGCGACGAACCGACCCACGGTGGCGCGGGCATGACCCGGCTCGTCCGTCGGCTTGGCGAACATCCCGACTTGGGCCTGGGAGCCGCGAACCGAGACGACCAGGCCGAGCGGTTGCCGCCCAGCCTGGGCGCCGACATTGAGCTCGTGAGTCGACATCCGTCCGCTCCCCACCGATGGTCGAGGCAATCGCTCCCGCATAACAGCCCGCACTGTAGATTCGGTTAATCGACGCGAGCCTGGTCCTGGAGCGGGCCGGATCGCTCGCCGCGGTGTGAGGCGATGGACCGCTCGCAAAGGCACGCCACGGACGCCCGGACCCGCGGGTCCGACCATGGCGCCACGCGGGTCCTGCCCAGATACCGGTTTGGCCGATGTTAAACATTTCTTCGCATCGCTCATGTATGTCCGGCGAGGATCGTACGGTCGGCTGGTCGTGGCGGTGCATGGACGAGCTTGAGCACATTCGGGTCGGGGAGCTGGACAGTCGCGCCGACGACCCCTCGAGGGCCGATCTGCTCGACGAGATCTTCGACCGCATTCCGATCGGCGTGACCGTGCAGGACGAGACCGGTCGGCTGATCATATTCAACCGCGCTGCCGCCGCCGATCCTGCCGCCATCGCCGCCGCGATGAAGCCGTCGACCGGTGATCCGGCGCGGGCCGATCAGTCACCGCAACCCCACCCGGTGGCACGCCCGGCCGGATCGGGCGCCAGCACCGCGGTGGACCGCAACGGCCGCGCGTTCCTGACGTTGCGGCAGCAGATCGATGCCTTCGATCGCACCTTGTTCGTCTCCTCGTCCGTCGATGTCAGCGACCTCACGCTGGCCGAAGGTGATCTGGAGCGGCGGGCGTATGTCGACGAGCTCACCGGTCTCCCCAACCGCGACATGTTGAGGAAGCGCGTGCAAGAAGCGGTCGGTCGCGGCGCCGACGGCAGCCGCTTCGCGCTCGCCTTCTTCGATCTCGACAACTTCAAGCACGTCAACGACTACTACAGCCAGGCGGTCGGCGATGCGCTTCTTGTCGAGGTCGCGCGGCGCATATCGGGACGCATGGGCTCGTCCGACCTGCTGGCGCGGATCGGCGGCGACGAATTCGTGTTGCTGATCGATCCGGTCGACGGCGACGAAGAACTGCGTGCAACGATCGACGGCATCTCCGAGGCGGTGCGGCAGCCGTTCTATGTCGAGGCGTTCGAGGTGTTCACGTCGGCCTCGATAGGCGTCAGCGTCTTTCCGGAGCACGGCCGCAGCTACGAGCTGCTGCGGCGAAACGCCGACGCCGCCATGTATCGCGCCAGGAGCACCGCGAAGGGCGGGGCTGCCATCTTCGACGGCGCGATGGGGCGCGCCGTGACCACCCGCATGGAGCTCGAGCAGCGGCTGCGGCTCGCCATTCGCGATCGCATGTTCAGCTGCGCATTCCAGCCCAAGGTCGACGTCCGCACCGAGGAGGTCGTCGGGCTGGAGGCGCTGGTGCGCTGGTGCGACGATCGCGGCACGATCAATCCCCCCGGAGAGTTCATCGGGCTGGCGACCGAGCTCGGTCTGATCGATCCGATCACCCATTTCATGCTCGAGGAGGTGCTGCAGGCCGTCGACCAGATCAACGACGCGTTCGGTCCCGACGCGACCATCAGCATCAACGTGGCGGCCAGGCAGGCCGGCGATCCGCGGTTCATGCGCCCCTTCGTTCAGACGCTCCGCAACAGCGGATGCGCACATCGCCTCATGATCGAAGTCACCGAGGACGCGTTCGTCGCCAAGAGCCAGTTCCAGACCGAAATCCTTCCAATGTTGCGGGACATCGGCGTGAAGGTGTCGATCGACGACTTCGGCACCGGATATTCGTCGCTGTCCGCGCTCGCCGACATCACGGTGGACGAGGTCAAGGTGGACCGTTCGTTCATCACCGCGATTCACCGGCGGCCGCGCAGCCAGAGCGTGCTCAAGGCGATCGAATCCCTGGGCCTGGCGCTGGGGATGAATGTGGTGGCCGAAGGTGTCGAGACGTTCGAGGAGCTCGCCTATCTTCAGGCGGCAACGCGCATCCGCTTGGCCCAGGGTTTCTACTTCGCGAAGCCGTTCCTCATCGACGAGATCGGGACGTCACGGCGCCTCGCCGGTGGCGGGCGATCGCGGAATATCGCGCGCGAGCTTCCGGAAGGCCGGGTGCGATCCGCCGCGCGGCCGGCGGGCACGCGGGGCCGGGACGGCTGACACTGAAGCCGTTCACTGCCGGTTCAGCGCGATGTCGACGCCGGTGATATCGGCTCCCGCCGCGCGGATCGAGACCGACTGGCGGGCCCCGCGGGTGACGAGGAGCAGGTTGGCGGCGAACGAGCCACCCTTGGCGGTCGCCTCGATCTGGCTGCCGCTGACACGGCCCGAGATGCTGCCCGAGGCGTTGCGGGTCGCCTCGGTCCACGAGCCGGACAAGGCGCCTCCCTCGGAGTGGACGTCGCTTGCCAGATTGAAATTGTAGCTGTCGCTGGCGCAACGAAGGGTCAGCTGAAGGTCGCGGCTGCCGGGCAGGTAGGCCGCGCGGCAACGGATGCGTTCGTTCGCTCCGTTGGACATCGTGATGATGCCGGAGCCGGACCACGATCCCCGCAGCGCCGCAAACGGGCCGGCCTGCTCCGCCTGACCGGGGAATGACAGCAGCGACAGCACAAGCGCAACGGCCGTCGCGTTCCATCGGACAGATCGCAGTGACATGTTCTGGTCTCGCTTGTCCTTGACGGCACATGGCCACGTGCCAGTCGGGTGGAATTGAACCTGCGACGCCCGGCCGCACAGCTCTCGCCGGGCAACATCCGGGCGCCCTTTTGATGCCGCCGGTCGCGGGACCGGCGGAGGCACCCGGAAATCTACCCTAACCCGGACCGGCCGCGCGAACTATGAACCAGCTCACCTCGGCGGCCCCCACGCCAGCGGCGCCTCGGGGCTCGCCCCCACGGGGGGCAGGGCATATTGCCTTTATCCAATTCTTAACCCTAAGTTATTATTCACTCAGCGATCATCTGACAACACCGGTTGGTGAAAACATGCGTCGGCTCAAATGGGTAGTGCTCGCGTTCGGCTGTGCGCTGGGGCCGGTCGGGCAGTCGGCGGCAGCCAGCGGGCTGGTGCTCGGCGACAGCATCGGGGAGGGCGTCGCCCAGGCGTCCGGACTCAAGGGGCTCGCCCGCGTCAGCGTGCATATCCGCGGGCCGCGCGCGCTCGAGCAGCTCAGCGCCGCGCCGGCCGGGTCGACCGCTTTCCTCGTGCTCGGCACCAACGATGCCGAGGGCTCGATTGCCAATCTCGACCGGCACATCGACAACATTCTCCAGGCCGCCGCCAGGAAGAGCATCAAGCTCGTCTGGATCGGGCCAGCCTGCGTGCGCAAGCCCTGGGACTCGCGGGCGCGGCAGCTCGATGGCATCCTGAGCGCCAGGCTCGCTGCCAGATCCGTGCAATACGTGAGCATGCGCGATGAGCGCCTGTGCTCGGGCAGCCTGCACGAGCCCGATGGTGTTCATCTCAAGATGAAGGGTTACGCCTACATGTGGGAAAAGGCGCGCAGTGCCGCCGGCTTTCCGCCCACCGTGGCGGCGAAATCGAACGCCGAAAAGGCCGTCGTCGACCCGGCGGGCGGCCACGCGGCGGGGAACGAGCCGGGTGCGCCGCCCCGGCATGCGGCCCCGGTCGATGCGGCGGCCCCGCGGGCCATCGCCCACGCCCAGCCGAACTGATCGCCGTTCATGACGAGCCCGGACAACGGTCTTCGGGTTCTCTCCGCCGCCGGCGCCCTGGTCGCCTGCGTGCTGGTTGCCGCCTCGTGGGCCGGGGCCGCAACCGCGGCGGTGGCCAAGGTCAAGATTGCCTTCATTGGTGACTCCACCGCCGACGGTTTGTGGGGCGGCATCACCTCGCTGGTGTCGCGCTCGAGCTGCCTGAAGAACGTGTTCGAGCTCGGTCGTTTCGCCCGGAACAGCACCGGGCTCACGCGTCCGGAAAAATTCGATTGGACCGAGGAGGCCCGCCGGATCGCCGAGGGGTTCAGGCCGCAGTTGTTCATCATTTCGCTCGGGCTCAACGATCGACAATCGGTCGTCGATCGGACCGAGGCGGGGACTCGCCGCGCGACGCAGTATGAATCGCCGGAGTGGCCGGACGTCTACCGCGAGCGGATCGCCGCGATGCTGAGGGGCGCCGTGGCCGCCAAGGCCGCCGTGCTATGGGTCGGGCTCGCGGCGATGCGCGAGAACGCCGCCAACATCGACGCCCAGCTGAAGAACAAGCTGTTCGAGCGGGCGGTTGCCGATCTCGCCGTCGGCAGCGTGCGCTACGTTCCGCCGTGGAAGCTCAACGAGCACGGCATCGATGCGTTCACCTCCTATGCGCCGGACCGCAACGGCAGGATGGTCCATATTCGCGCGTCGGACGGCGAGCATTTCACCGCCGCCGGGGACGAGCTGGTGGCAACCTATCTGCTCCCCAGGATCGTCGCAATTCTCGGCGACGCTGGGATCGAGCTCGATCAGACCTGTCCGGTTGTTGCCCAATGATCAATCGCGGACCAGGAGCCGTGGCGGCAGCGGTCTCGGCGGCGGCCGTCGGCGCCGTCGGGTTGTGCGTCGCCTGGATGATAAACGCGGGGGGGCCGGTGCGCGTCGGCGCCCCGCGTCAGGCGCCGCACGCGACCCTCGCGCCGACGCAGGCTCCCCCCGCGGCGGTCATCGAGTTGCCCGCCCCAGCTGATCACGCCGCCAGTTCCGACACCGCCGCAGCGCCGCCGTCCGGGCCGGCCCGCGTGGCGTCCCTCGAGCCGGCCGTCGGCGCCGGCGAGGGCGCGGGCGCGCTGCCGCCAGCGGAGGGCGAGCCCGTCACCGATGGTGAGGCAGTTGGAGCGCTCGCGCTCAGCCAGAAGCCGGACGCCAGGCGCAAGGGCGGCGCCGCCGGCCGCGGCGTCACCATCCTGCAGATCGGCGACAGTCATACGTCGGCGGACTTCTTCACCGCCGATCTGCGCAAGGTGCTGCAGGCGCGCTACGGGGACGGCGGTCCCGGCTATGTCACGGCCGGGCATCCGCATATCGGCGTTCGCAGCGCCTCGCTCAACATCACCAGCTCGCCCGGCTGGACCTACAAGGCGCTGCAACGTTCCGACAGCATCGCGGAATTCTGGCTCTCCGGCTTCAATTCGGTGGCGGTGGCGGAAGGCCAGGCGATGTCGTTCTCGGCGAGCCATCCGGTGACCTTCGACATGATCGAGATCGAGGTCGTCCGCCAGCCCGGCGGCGGCGCCATCGACATCCGGCTCGACGGGGTGGTGGAGAGCAAATTCGATCTCGATGCCGCCGAGATCGATCCCGTCGTGATCCGCCTGCTGCCGAACCGCGGTGCGACCGACCGGGTCAGGCAGATTTCGGTCACCACGACGCGCGCCGGTGCGGTCAACCTGGCGAGCGTGGCGATCTACAACCGGCGTTCCGGCGTGACCTACAACAGCGTCGGATACCCGGGCGCGACCGTCGGCATCATCAACAAGTTCGACGACCGGCTGTTCGCCAGCGAGCTGCGCCGGATCGATCCGCAGATCGTCGTCCTGTCCTTCGGCTCCAACGAGGGCTTCAACGACAACCTCGACCTCGGCCACTATGCGGCCAGCTACGAGCGGGCGGTGCAGAAGATCAGGACGACGCTGCCGGCGGCGAGCATCGTGGTGATCGCGCCGCCGGATGGCAATGACCTGCCCGGAAATTGCCGCGACAAGCCACGGAGCCAGTGCCGCCGCGGTGCGGCATCG
>JBEKZK010000142.1:0-8974 GCA_049509935.1 Xanthobacteraceae bacterium
GGCGGCGGCGGGGCGCCACACGGCGGCGGCGGGGCGCCACACGGCGGCGGCGGGGCGCCACACGGCGGCGGCGGGGCACCGCACGCTGGCGGCGGGGCGCCACACGGCGGCGGATTTCACAGCGTCGGGGGCGGGCACGTCGGCGGCGGTGGCGGGCGTCACGTCAGCGCCGGGCGGCCGGTGTCGCGCTCGTCTTCGCGGACGACCTCCCGCGGCAACGTCACGCGCGCGACGCCCGGCAGCCGCGGCAATCGATCGGTGACCACCGGCACCAGGAATGTCGGCACCCCGAAGGTCGGCGGCAGAGCGCCGCTGAATGCCAGCCGCAAGGCCGGGCGCAGCACGTTGAGCTCGCGTTCGCTCGGCGCGCGCAGCTCGGCGTCATTGCGCAATCCGCGCACCCGCACCGGCGTCGTCGCCAGGGCGGCGACCGCGGGATGGCACGACGGACGCGGCGGGCGAAACGGCTGGTGGCGGCACCGCGACGGCGGATACGGATGGGTCGGCCCGCTGTTCTGGCCCTTCGCCTACTACGACATGTACGACTACGCCATGTGGGGCAACGGCTACGACGCCTCGTTCTGGGGCTACGGCTACGCCGATATCTACGCCGGCCTGTTCGCGCCCTACGGCTACGACGACCTCACCGGCTACCTGCCGGAATACGCCGGCGCGAGCCCGGGCGCCCCCGGACAGGCGCCGCCGACCTCGACCTCTGCCGCCACTCCCGCTGCGCCGGCGGACGCCGGGACCGGCCGGCTGGCGTCCCTGTGCGGCGAGGACAGCCGCGACATCGCAGGCCTGCCGATCGATCAGTTCCAGCAGGCGATCCAGCCCAACGACGCGCAACGCGCCGCGCTCGACGATCTCGCCAACGCGTCGGTCAAGGCGGCGCAGGACATCAAGGCCGCCTGCCCGAGCGATGTGGCGCTGACCGCCGCGAGCCGGCTCGCGGACATGAAGCAGCGCATCGAGGCGATGATCGCGGCGGTGCAGACCTTGCAGCCGCCGCTGGAGAAGTTTTTCGGCCTCCTGAGCGACGAGCAGAAGGCGCGCCTCACCGCGCTCAGCCAGGACCAGCTGCGCGGGCGGACTGCGGCAAAGACCACCGGTTCGCTCGCCCAGAGCTGCGGTGCTTCGCAACCCGGCGTCGCCGCCTGGCCGACTGCCGAGATCGATCGGACGGTGCGCCCGACCGAGGCGCAACGCGCCAGCCTCGCGGTGCTGCAGAATGCCACCGTCAAGGCGGCGGCCCTGCTGGAGACCTCGTGCCCGGCCGACAATCCGCTGACGCCGCCGGCACGGCTGGCAGCGGCCGGCAAGCGGCTCGAGATCATGCGGCAGGCGGTCGAGATGGTGAGCGCGGCGCTCGGCGACTTCTACGGTGCGCTGAGCGACGAGCAGAAGGCCCGGTTCGAGGCAATCGGTCCGCAACGGACGAGCCAACCCGATCAGCCGAAAGCCGGGAAAAAAACCCGCGCGCGCTTCATCGGCGGCGTCGGCAACGAGCTTCGTCGTCTGCTGCGATCCTTCTGAGCATCGGTGGACGGACAGGTCTCGTTTCAAAGACGGCTCACGAGAGCGGGCTCGCGTTGCAGATCGCCGAGAAAGCGGTCGACCCAGCGGTCGAGGTCGTTGTGCAGGAGCACCTGGAACGTCGCCGCGTGCCGCTCGCGGCGCTCGGTGAGTGGCATCGACAGTGCTTTTCCGATGGCCACGGCGACGCTGTCCGGGTCGTAGGGATTGACCAGCAGTGCCGCGTCGCATTCGTGCGCCGCGCCGGCGAAACGCGACAGAATGAGCACACCCGGATCGTCGGGGTTCTGCGCGGCGACATATTCCTTGGCGACGAGGTTCATGCCGTCGCGCAGCGGGGTCACCAGCCCGGCGCGTGCGCCGCGATAGAGCCCGGCGAGCGTCGCGCGGCTGTACGCGCGGTTGATGTAGCGGATCGGCGTCCAGTCCGCCTCGCCATAGGCGCCGTTGATGCGTCCGGCGGCCGCCCCGATGTCCTCCCCCATGTCGGCATATTCCGGGATGTCGGCACGGCTCTTCGGCGCGATCTGCAGATAGGTCACTTTGCCCCGCCACTCGGGCTGCGTCTGCAGGAAGCGCTCGAACGCCGAAAGCCGATGCCCGATCCCCTTCGAGTAGTCGAGGCGATCGACGCCGATGATGAGCGAGCGGCCGACGAGGCTCTTGAGCACGTGCTGGACGAACGGCAATCGCTCCGAACGGCGGGCGAGGCGGGCGAACGCCGCAGTCTCGATGCCGACCGGAAAGACGCCGATGCGCATCGTCCGCTCGCCGACGGTGAAATTGAAATCGCGGCTGTGCAGGCCGCACTCGCGCGTGAGGTAGCGGCTGAAATTGAACGCATCGTCTCCGGTCTGGAACCCGACGAGGTCGTAGTCGCAGAGCGACGGAATGAGGCGCTCGTGGTACGGCAGCGCGGTCAGCATTTCCGGCGGCGGGCACGGAATGTGAAGGAAGAAGCCGATGCGGTTGCGGTGGCCGCGCTCGCGCAGCGCTCTGGCGAGCGGCATCAGATGGTAGTCGTGAACCCAGACGAGGTCCTCCGGCCCGAGCACATGGTCGAGCTCGCGCGCGAAGTGATCGTTTACGCGCAGATAGCCGCTCAGATCGCGGCGCGAGAACTCGGCGAGGTCGACGCGGTAGTGCAGGATCGGCCACAGCACGCGATTGGCGAAGCCGTTGTAGTATTCCTGGTGGTCCTCCTTGGCGAGGTCGAGCGTGATGTAGGTGACCTTGTCGTGCACGACCTCATGCGTTGCGGTCCTGTTGCGCGGGGTGACCTTGCCGCTCCAGCCGAACCAGATGCCGGACGTGTGCTCGAGCGCCACCTTCACGGCGACTTCCAGTCCACCGGCGTGCGGTTTTGCATTCTTCTCCGGAATGGCGACCCGGTTCGAGACGATGACGAGCCGCGCCAATGGCGTTCCTCGCTCTAGAATCGACGCCCGATCACCCATCCGATGAACGCGGCCGCCACAATCGTGCCGGCGATCTGCTGGCGCGAGCCATTGCGCACGACGTCGGCTGCTCCATTCACCGCCTGGTCGGTGGCCCGCGCGACGGCCACGGCCGATGCCTGCAGCGGATCGGGTGCCGCCGGCAACGCATCTTGTCGGCGGGCACGCGGCTTGCGCCGGGTGCGCAGCAAGACGATGGCGAAGAGGACGACGGCCAGCAATGCGGATGTCCCGCCGACAATGCCGAGTGCCGCGAAGGTGCCGAGCTCGAGCTGGAGCCAGAGATAGAGCGCGCGAATGCCGAGGGCGAGCGCCAGCATCGCGGCGAACGCGCCGAGCATGGCGAGCACGACGGTGATCGCGGTATCCCGCGCCAGACGTCCGAGGTCGATACCGACGAGCCGGAGCAGCGTCGCGACCATCAGTGGCGGCCTCTCGCCATTCCGATCAACAGGCCCAGTCCGAACGCGCCGATGACGACGCCAAGCGGATTGCGCCGCGCCACAGCCTCGAATTCGGAAAGCATGGAGCTGGCCTGGTCCCTGGCGGTCGATGCGATGTCCCCGCCGATGTCGGACGCCGCTTCGCCGACGTTCGCCGCCACGGCCTTGGCGAGCCCGGCGACGGTATCCCTCAGGCCGGTGACGTCGTCGCTCAGCCGGCGCAGATCGGCGGCGATGTCATCGCGCCCGGACGCGATGGAGTCGGAGACGGCCTCCTTCGCCCGCTGCACATCGTCGCCGATCCGGCCCGCCGCGGTCTCCGCGGTCCGCTTGCTCGACCCCGCAGGGCCCTTGTCGTCCGCCATCGGCACGCCTCCTTTAGAGCGCTTCCCGGAAGACATCTCGTAGGGTGGGCAAAGCGCAGCGTGCCCACCGCCACAAGGGCGGCATCGTCGCATCGGTGGGCATGGCGCGAAGCGCGCCTTTGCCCACCCTACAGTCCACCTACAGTCTCGCGGCGGGTCAGATTCTGCCGAGCAGGAGCAGGATCAACAGAACAACGATGACGAGGCCGAGGCCGCCGCCCCCATAATAGCCGGTACCGTAGAAAGGGCCACCGCCGATTCCGCTGAACCCGCCCAACAGTGCGATCACCAGGATGACGAGAATAATGGTCCAAACTGACATTGATAGGATCTCCTTGTCCCTGATCGGCCCGACTCGCAGCTTACGGCGAGCCGGGCGGCGTCGCGGGGATGTTGCGGCGCTTGTCGGGGCTCATTTCCCCTTGAGCGTGTCCTTGAGACCGCCGATGACGTTCTGAACCTTGCCCTCGACCCGGTCGGCCTTGCCCTCCGACTCCAGCTTGGCGTCACCGACCGCCTTGCCGACTGCCTCTTTGATCTTGCCTTTGACTTCCTTGGCCGATCCTATGATCCGGTCCTTGTCCATGGCTTCCTCCAATGCCGAGCCCCTGAACGGGAAAGAGGCGTGCTCCCGTAGTGCAATCCGGCTCCCGTCGTCTGCGAATTTGCGGCGCCCACCAACAGTCGTCATTGACCTGGATCAAACGATATTCCGAAGGCCATCCGCACGCCACTTCTTCGTTGGTCGTGCCGGTATGGCTTCTCAGGCTCGTCACGCATTTCGTGGGCACGACCCTGGGCCGCCGCCGTCAGGCTCCCGCGGCAGGCGCGTCCTTGGTGCCGCCGATGCGGCCCTCGGTGCCGTTGATCAGGCGAATAATGTTTGCCCGGTGGGTGATGAAGATCAGCACCGTGAGCACCGCGAGCAGCGCCGCCTCGCGATGCTGGTCGACGATCCACAGCACCGCCGGCGTCGCCGCGCAGGCGGTGAGTGCGGCGAGCGACGAATAGCGGGTGACCGCCGCGACCGCGAGCCAGAGCACCGCGAACCCCAGCGGCGGCAGCCACGAGGCCGTCATCGCGGCGACGCCGATCAGGATGCCGAGATAGGTGGCCACACCCTTGCCGCCGCGAAAGCCGAGCCAGACCGGGAACAGATGCCCGAGAAACGCGCCGAGGCCGGCGACCAGCGCAACATCGCGGCCCCACAGCCAGTGGATGACCAGCACGGCGACGGTGCCCTTGAGCGCGTCGCCGACCAGCGTTGCCGCCGCCAGGCCCTTGCGGCCGGTGCGCAGCACGTTGGTGGCGCCGATGTTGCCGGAGCCGATGGTGCGCAGATCCGCGGTGCCGGCGAGCCGCGTCAGCACCAGGCCGAAGGGAATCGAGCCGAGCAGATAGCCGAACGCCAGCGCCGCCAGGCACAGCGGCAGGGCCTCGGCCCAGGTGATCTCTTGCCAGGTGATCTGGTGCCAGGTGATCTGGTGCCAGGTGATCTGCTGCCAGCTGATTGGGTGCGCCATGGCGCTCACACGTACTCGTACACCGTCCGTCCCGCAACGATGGTGCGGACCGCCCGGCCCTGCAGGCGCGCCTCGTCGAACGGCGTGTTCTTGCACTTCGACTTGAGCGTCTCCGGGTCTAGCACCCAGGGCGCCTCGAGGTCGACCACGATGACGTCGGCGGGGCTGCCGGGCCGGAGCGTCCCGCCCGGCAGGCCGAGCAGCTCGGCCGGCCGCGTCGACATCGCCTTGAGCAGGGTGAGCAGCGTGACCTCGTCGTTGTGGACCAGACGCAGCGCCGCCGGCAGCATGGTCTCGAGCCCGATGGCGCCCGGGGATGCTTCGGCGAACGGCAGGCGCTTGACCTCGACGTCCTGCGGATTGTGGTCCGACATCACCACATCGACGAGGCCGGAGGCGAGCGCCGCGACCAGCGCCCGGCGATCGTCCTCGGCGCGCAGCGGCGGGCTCACCTTGAAGAAGGTGCGATAGGAGCCGATGTCGATTTCGTTCAGGGTCAGATGATTGACCGACGCGGCGGCCGTGGCCGCGAGCCCGACCTCCTTGGCGCGGCGCAGCACGTCGAGTGATTCGCCGCAGGTGACGGACGCCGCGTGGTAGCGGCTTCCCGTGAGGGCTACCAGGCGCAGATCGCGCTCCAGCATGATGGTCTCGGCCGCCTTGGGGATGCCGGAAAGCCCGAGGCGCGCGGCGAGCTCGCCCTCGTTCATCACGCCTTCGCCGACCAGGTCGGGATCCTCGGTATGATGCACGACCAGCGCCTCGAAGTCGCGCGCGTAGGTGAGCGCGCGGCGCATCACCAGCGCGTTGGTCACGCTCCTGATGCCGTCGGTGAACGCCACCGCGCCGGCCGCCTTCAACAATCCGATCTCGGCCAGCTCTTCGCCGCCGATGCCCTTGGTGAGCGCCGCCATCGGATGGACGTGGACGATCGCGGTGTCGCGCGCCCGGCGCAGGATGAAATCGACCAGCGCGGGGTCGTCGATCACCGGGGTGGTGTCGGGCTGGCAGACGATCGTGGTGACGCCGCCGGCGGCCGCCGCCTGGCTCGCCGTGGCCAGCGTCTCGCGGTATTCGGCGCCGGGCTCGCCGACGAAGGCGCGCATGTCGACGAGGCCCGGCGCCACCAGCCGGCCGCGGCAGTCGACGATCTCGGTGCCCTCCGGCACGCCGGCCGCGCGGATGCCGCGCTGGGTGTCGCGGATCACGCCGTCGGCGATCAGCACATCGCCGGGGCCGTCGAAGCCGCGCGACGGATCGACGATCCGCGCATTGGCGAGCAGGATCGGGCGGCGATCGGACAGCATCACGCCTCACGCATTGGGCAGGTTGCGCGACAGCGCCTCGAGCACCGCCATGCGCACCGCGACCCCCATCTCGACCTGCTGGCGGATCAGCGACTGGGCGCCGTCGGCGACGCTCGAATCGATCTCGACCCCGCGGTTCATCGGGCCCGGATGCATTACCATGGCGTCCGGCTTGGCATAGGCGAGCTTCCTCTGGTCGAGGCCGAAATAGTGGAAATATTCCTGCACCGACGGCACGAACGAGCCGTTCATGCGCTCGCGCTGCAGGCGCAGCATCATCACGATGTCGGCGCCGGCGAGCCCCTCGCGCATGTCGCGGGTGACCTCGACGCCGAACCGCTCGATGCCGGGCGGCAGCAGCGTCGAGGGCGCGATCACCCGCACCCTGGCGCCCAGCGTGTTGAGCAGGATGATGTTGGAGCGGGCGACGCGCGAATGCAGGATGTCGCCGCAGATGGCGACGATGAGGCCCTCGATGCGGCCCTTGTTGCGGCGGATGGTGAGCGCGTCGAGCAGCGCCTGGGTCGGATGCTCGTGGGCGCCGTCGCCGGCATTGACCACCGAGCCGTCGACCTTGTGGGCGAGCAACTCCACGGCGCCCGAGGCGTGATGACGCATCACCAGCAGATCCGGGCGCATGGCGTTGAGCGTCACCGCGGTGTCCATCAGGGTCTCGCCCTTGCGCATCGCCGAGGCGCCGACCGACATGTTCATGACGTCGGCGCCCAGCCGCTTGCCGGCGAGCTCGAACGACGACTGGGTGCGGGTCGAGGATTCGAAGAACAGGTTGATGAGCGTGCGCCCGCGCAGCGACGAGCGCTTCTTCTCGATCTGCCGATTGAGGTGGACGAACTCGTCGGCGAGATCGAGCAGCCCGCCGATCTCCAATGCCGAAAGCCCCTCGATTCCCAGCAGGTGACGGCGGCTGAGGACGAAGGAGGATTTCGGCGCGACGTTCATTAAAGCGAGTCGTATAGGCGGAGTCGGCCGGCCCCGGCAAGCCCTGATGCGGGCACTCCACGAGGCCTCCACCGGTATCCGCGCCGGTGCCACACACGCGGCCGGACTCCCTCTCCCCAGCGGTCTCCCCAACGGGGAGAGGGCGGGGGTGAGGGGGCTCCCGAGCTATCAATACGCCCGTAACCCCCTCACCCCATCCCTCATAGGCGCTAGGTTAAGATCCCAACACATATCAACGTCGTCATCGCCCGCTTCAAGCGGGCGACCCAGTAACCACAGTGGCCGGTTGAGACATCGCGTTGGGCTATTTCGAGTGCTCTCGGCTACTGGGTCGCCCGGTCAAGCCGGGCGATGACGACGCTGAGAGCGTGGCAACTTCTTATCCTAGCGCCTATCACCCCATCTCCAGATGGGGAGAGGGAGTCGCGCCGTGCATGCGGCGCGCGCGTTTCTTTACCCGTTAACGCCCCGGCTCGTCGGCGCGGACGTCGCTGCGGTCGCGGTCGAGCCGGTTCTTGAGCTGCTCGATCTCGCCGAAGAAGGTTGTCTCGTCGCGCACCGGGGACAGCCGCAGCGCCGGCGGCAACAGGCGCTGCGCCGTGGTCTGGCGCCCGGAATCGCGGAACGCCTCGGACTGCGCCAGCGTCTGGATCGCAATCGCCAGCGCGCCGAGCGCCAGCACGGCGGCGCCCTTGACCGGCAGGCGGGAGCGGCCGACCTCGCGCAGATGGAAGAAGCAGGCCGCCGCCAGGATGCACCACATCGCCACGTAGCCGTAGCTGGTCGGGATGCGCCAGGTCAGCGCGAAGGCGGAGAACTGGGCGAACTCGTTGAACAGCGAGAAGCCGAGGACCGCCGCCAGCGCGATCAGCAGGTTGCGCTCGAAGCGGGCGGCGCCGGACAGGATCCGCGACAGCAGCGCCCAGATGCCGACCCAGACGATGACCACGGCGGCGACCGAGAGCACCGGGAACAGATAGTTGGAGGCCTTGGGCTCGCCGGTTTCGCCGAGCCATGCCGAGAGCGTCTCGAGCACCACCAGCGCCGCCGCCAGCACGATCGGCAGGATTTTCGCACCGGCCGGCTGGCCGGCGCGCTCGGGCGGCACCGCGTGGCTCGCCTCGCGGATGCGCACGAAGGTGTGGCCGACGCGGATCGGGCGCTCGCCGTCGATGACGATGCGCACGAGCCTCGTCTTGTCGCGGTCGAGGAACAGGCCGCCGAGGCTGCCGAGGTCCTCGGCCACCAGCCGTCCGCTGTCGTCGCGGGACACCCGCACGTGGCGGGGCGCCACGTAGGCATCGTCGAGCACCACGTCGTTGTCGTAGCCGCGGCCGATATGGACCGGCGCCCCGGCGACGCGCACCCGGTGGGCGACGTCGC
>JBEKZK010000143.1:0-12437 GCA_049509935.1 Xanthobacteraceae bacterium
AGTCCGGGACTGCGGCGTCGTGGTCGCCCAGCGCGGCAATGCGATACGCGAGGCCGTCCTCGGGCTGCCCGGCCGCGGCGGACCGAACCGGGAGGTCGCGCTTAACGAACGGCATGGGCGGCCACCATCTCGACGATCGTCGAGGCGATGGCCTCGACCGGCCGCACGGCCTCCGCCCCGCCGTTCCTCACGAGCTCGCCCGGCATGCCCCAGACGATCGCGGTGGACTCCGCTTCCGCGATGGTTCGGCCGCCGCGCCGGCGCAGCAACGTCATCGCGTCGGCGCCGTCGCGCCCCATGCCGGTCATCAGGACGCCGACCAGCCGCGCGGCGTCGAGCTGATCGAGCGCGGTCGTCACCATCCGCTCCACGCTCGGATGCCACGGATAGTCGCGTTGCGCCGGCGCCGCCATGGCAATCATCCCGGCCGGGCGTCTCGCCACGATCAAGTCGGCGTCCCCGCGACCGACATAGACCGTGCCCGCCTGCAGCGGCATGGGACCCTGCACTTCGACGACCCGCAGGCGGCTTTGCCGATCGAGACGCCGCGCAAACGGTCCGGTGAAGCTCGCCGGCATGTGCTGGGCAATCATCACGGGCCAGGGAAAATCGCTCGGCAGCTGGGGCAGCACCGCGTCGAGCGCGGCAGGACCGCCCGTCGACGTCCCGATCAGGACCAATCCCGGCGGCGCCTCCGATCCGCCTTTCGACGGCGGCGGGCGCGGCGATGGCGTGGACGCCGTGGCGACGCCCGCTCCGCGGAATTGGTGACGGACGCGCTCGCGCAGCCGCAGCGCCCGGCTGATCCGGACCTCGGCGGCACTGCGGACCTTGTCGACCAGGAGCGGGCGCAGGCGCTCGATCTCCAGGGAGACGGTCGCACCCGGCTTGGCGACGAAATCGATCGCGCCGAGCTCGATGGCTTGCAGCGTCGCCTCGGCACCCTCCTCGGTGAGGGCCGAGATCATCACCACCGGACGAGGCGATTCGATCATCACTCGACCAAGGCACGTCAGACCGTCCATGCCCGGCATCTGGACGTCGAGCGTCACCACCTGGGGATCGAAGGACCGCACCAGCTCGAGGGCCTCGGTGCCGTTTCGAGCCAGGCGGATATCGAAATCGCCCTCCTCCTGGAAAATTCCTTCGAGCAACTTCCGCATCAGCGCGGAGTCGTCGACGATGAGAAGCCTGATCACGAGGCCGTCGACGGCTGTTCGAGGCCGCTGCGATCGAACCGGGCCAGCACGGCGGCTTCGACCTGATCGAGCAGCTGCGCCGGATCGATCAGCAGGATCATGCGCCCTTGCGCTTCCAGATTTGCGACGCGGCCGATCAGGCGCATCTGCTCCGGGGAGAGCTCGGGCGCCGGACGGATGGCGCCGGCCGGCACCTTGATGACCTCGGTCACCCTGTCGACCATGAAACCCGTCCTCCCGCCGCCCACCGACAGGACGAGAATGCGCTGGGCTACCGCTTGTTCCGTCGACGATATCTCGAACCTCCGCCGCAGGTCGACGATCGGAACCACGCCGCCGCGGAGGTTCATCACGCCATCGACGAACGCCGGGGCCCGGGGAAGCCGGGTGACATGATCCGGCCGGCGCGCGACCTCGTCCACCGCCGCGATCGGCAATCCGTACTCCTGATCGCCGAGGCGAAAGATGATGAACTGTTCGTCGGTCATTGCGTCACCGTTGGTCGTGCTCGTCGCAGCGTCGCTCGCGGCGGCCGACTCCGCAACGACGCGGCGCAGCAGGTCGGAGCGGAACAGGCGGTCCGGCGAGAGCATGGCGACGAGGCGCCGGCCCTGATCGAGGCGGCAGATCGAGGTGATCTCCGCGTCACCGGCACCCCGCGCGAGCAGCGCCGGCGCCGCATCGATCGATCCGGGGTCGACGCGGAGGATCTCGCGGGTGCGGTCGGCAACCACCCCGACGATGCTGCTTCCGATCGACAGCACGATGACCCTGGGGCGGTGCTCGCGATCGACATCGACCGGCAACCCGAGCAGGGCCCGCAGCGACACCAGGGGCAGCAAACGGTCGCGCAGACCGACGACGCCGAGAACGGACGTCTCCGACCGCGGGACCTCCGAGACATGATCGGGCAGCGAAATGATCTCGCGCACGTGGTCGAGCGGCAGGGCATACTCCTGCGGGCCGAGGTCGAAGCTGAGCAACGCCACCTGCCGCTGCAGTTCCGCCGGGGCCGCGCCCGCCGGTCCGGCCGCGATCGATACGCCGGTCGCGGTGTGCGGACCGGACATGCCGAGCCGGCCGAACTCGTCGCGCAGCAGCCGCCGAGGATCGAGGATCCGGATGGTGGCGTCGCCGTCGGCACCGCCTAGGACACCATCGAGGACATCCGGGTCGACCGGGCCTGCACCGGTGCCGTCCTTCTCGACCCGGTCGGCCGGAAGCGCCAGAAGATCATCGACACGATCGACGACAAATCCCACCGGCGAGCCCCGATCGATGACGATGACCCGTGTGGCCTCGTCCTGCGGCCCGTCCGGAAGACCCAGCAGCCGTCGCAGGCTGACGACGGGCAGCACCGCTCCGCGCAGATTGGCGAGCCCCAGCAGGCTCCGCGGCCCGAGCGGCATCCAGGCGAGCCTGGGCAGCCGGACGATCTCACCCACATCGGCGAGCCGGAACCCGAAGGACCCATTCGCGACCTGGAACCCGACCAGATGCTCGTCGCCCGACGTCCGAACGGGTGGCACGGCTGAAATTCCGCCGGGATCAGCACGCCCGCGGCCGGCCTCGCGGGCGACGGCCCGCTGAGCCCGCCTAGCCATTGCGGCCCTGGAGGTCTTCGGCGAGCGAGGCGATCTCCTCGATCGCCGCCGCCAGATCCTCGGCGCCGCGCGCCTGCTGCCGGGCGGCGGCCGCAGCCTGCGCGGCCGCGGCTCCGGCCTGCTCGGCGGCAGCCGCGACCTGCTGGGCGCCGCGCGCCGCCTCCTTCATCGACCCCAGAATCGCCTCGGCGCTGGCCAAAATGTCCCGGTTGGCCGCTTCGATCTCGGCCATCCCATCCTCG
This sequence comes from Xanthobacteraceae bacterium, assembly GCA_049509935.1. Taxonomy (GTDB): domain Bacteria; phylum Pseudomonadota; class Alphaproteobacteria; order Rhizobiales; family Xanthobacteraceae; genus AP-16. The sequence goes on from JBEKZK010000143.1 coordinate 3,046, forward strand.
ACCATGCCGAGGCTCGACAGAACCGCGCCATTCTTCTGATTTTCCGCTTCCGCACTGGCGACGATCTGCTCGAGGTCCCGGCGCACCAGCGCGATCTGATACTGGATGGCACCGACGGTGTCCTTGATGTTGCCGGCATTCTCGCCGGAATCCCGCGCCAGGACGCGGATGTCCTTCGACACCACCGCGAACCCCCTGCCGAAATCACCGGCTCGCGCCGCCTCGACCGAGCCGCTCACTGCCAGCATGTTGGTCTGAATGGAGACCATCGCGATGCCGTCGACGATCTTGTCGACCTTGCGGCTGATCCCCTCCAGCCCTGCGATCGACGTCAGGCCTTGCCGCGTCGTCTGCACCGAGCTCGCCACGCCGGTCGACAGCGCGCCGGTCGTCAGGCGAATTTCGGCCAGCATCTCGCCTGCCCGCAGAGTCCGGTCGACAAATCGCGCGGCGTTCTCCCGCGCAGCCTGCGCGGCCTCTTCGATCTGATGGAACGACGCGCTGGCCTCCTGCGTCGCCGCGGCCTGCTGCTGTCCGCCCCGGCTGATCTCCGCCATCGCGGCCAGCGACTGCGTGGCGCTCCGACTCTGGTCGAGCGCAGCGGTCTGCTGCTCGACGCTGCGAAGCGCCTCGGCCGCCGCGGCCGCCTGCTCCTCGGCGGCGGACGATATGATCTCGGCGCCCTTCTGCGCCTCCCGCGCCGCAGCCTCCGCTTCCGCCGCCGCGACCGCGATCGATTGACTGCCGGCCGTCAAGGCGCCGACCTCGCGGCGCAGCTCTCCCAGCGCCCGGATCACTGTCTGGCTCTTCTCCGCCTCCGCCGTCGCTGCGGCGGCGGCCGTCCCGATCATCGCCGCAACGGATCCGACCTGCTCCCGGATCTGGCCCGCGAGATCCTGGGCGTCACGCGCGCTCTTTTCAGATGTTTCCGCCAGTCCACGCACCTCGTCGGCGACCACGGCGAAGCCCAGGCCGTGATCGCCGGCGCGGGCCGCCTCGATGGCGGCGTTGAGCGCCAGCAGATTGGTCTGGTCGGACACATCACCAACGGTCCTCGTCACGTCTCCGATGCTGGCGGCCTGCTGGCTCAATTGCTCGATGTTGGAAACGGAGCCGGCCTGGCGCTCGCCGTTCTGCTTGATGTTGGTGGCCCACGCGGCGATCTGGCTCGCGGTCTCGACCAGCACGCCCTGCAGCGCTTCAGTGCGCCGTCGCGCCGCCTCGGCGCGGTTGCGCGCCTGCGCGAGGCTCGCCGCGGTGCTGGTGGCGACCGCGAGGGTCTGCTGCGAAGCGCTCGCTGCCTCCTCGGCGCCGCTGGCGATCTGCTCCATCGCCCGTCGCAACTCCTCCGCGGCCGACGCGGCTTCGGTGATGCCGCCAGCCAGCTCATCGCTCGCCGCGGCAATGCGCTCTTCGATCTTCTTCCTGCGGCCCGCGCCGTCGATCGGGGCGGACGGTTTACGGCGACGCGCACCGGCCGCTGTCGGCGAAGACCATGTGCCGGTACGATGCGGAGCGCCTGCCCGCGCGGCGAGGTCGGACGTCTTCATGAGGGACTTCTTCATGAGGGACTTCGGCCCGCGGCTCGCAGCGACCGTGTCGCGGGCGGCGGCCGGGCGGTCGGAGCCCGCTGCGGCCGCTGAACGCGACCGCTCCGTCGCAAGCTCGGAGCGCAGGCCGCCTCTTTCGGCACCGTTTGATTTCTTACGCATCGAAGGTACCCGTTCGACATTCGCCCGCATGCGCGCCGGAACACGTGCGGTGACCGACAGCGGGGAAACTACGCGGTATCCGCCGGCAGGCGCAAGCGACAACGAAGAGCAGCGCGTTCAATGCGATAGTCGGTCACACCATGTCAAAAAATGCGGCTGCGGCGCAGGGCGGGCGCGGCCATCGCGATCCGGCACCGGGCTCGCCTCACCGCAATGTATCCTGGTATGCTGGGGCGGTTGCAGAGGACGGGTCCCTCATGATTGCTCAACATGCGGCAACCCTGCCCGGGGCCCGCCGCCAGCAACCATCAGGATGACAGCGCCCGGGAGAGGAGCACGCCGATGACGACCGGGCATCTCACGCCCCTGACCGAGCTCGAGCGCGACGCCCTCGGCGAGGTTTCGAACATCGCAATGGCGCGCGCCGCCAACAGCCTGCGGCAGATGGTCGAGCACGAGGTGGTGCTCTCCGTCCCGTCTGTCGAGATCCTGACACAGGAAGAGGCGACCCGGATCGTGGCGCGGCCCGACAATCCCGGCCTGGTGGCGGTGCGCCAGGATTTCACCGGGGCCTTCTCGGGACGGGCATTGCTGATCTTTCCCGAGGCCAACAGCCTCGAGCTGGTCAGGGTGGTGGTGGGACGGCAGCTTCCCCTGGAGGACATCGTCGATCTCGAGGACGAGGCATTGGCGGAAACCGGCAACATCATCCTCAACGGCTGGGTCGCCACGATCGCCAACATGCTGGCGCGCGGGCTCAAGATGTCGCTGCCGGTCGTGGTGCGCGGGGACAGCCAGAAGATGTTCGAAAGCCTCGGAGCCGAGGACACGCTGGTGCTGTTCCTGCACATCAATTTCGCCATCATGACCAAGGCGATCCGCGGCTATGTCGCGCTCCTGATGGACATTCCCTCGATCGATTCGCTCAGAGGCCTGATCGCTGATTTCGTCACCAGGCTCACCGGCACCAGGGGCCCGGATCGTTCGACGAAACCTTGATTCGCGGGTCGCCGATGGACCATGCTGCCGCGCAGCCAGGAGCACGCGACCATGCTCGACACACAGGGTGCGAAACCGACGTTTGCGGCCGACGGCCGTCCGTTCGAACGGATAGCCCTGCTGCTGCAGGGCGGCGGCGCGCTCGGCGCCTATCAGGGCGGCGTCTACCAGGCGCTCGCCGAAGCGAACCTCCATCCGCATCGGGTGGCCGGGCTCTCGATCGGGGCGGTGAACGCGGCGCTGATCGCCGGCAATCCGCCGGAGAAGCGGGTCGAGAGGCTGCGCGAATTCTGGGAGACCGTGACCGCGCCGCCGCTGGGCATCCCGATCCCCGACGCGCCCGTCGGCGATGGGCCCGCCCGCCGGTTGTTCAATCAGATGCGCACATTTTCCATCATGGCGTTCGGGGCGCCCCACTTCTTCTCGCCCCGGGTGCCGCCCCCCCAGTGGCGCACCGGCAAGGTCGACGAGATCAGCTATTACGACGCCCGGCCGCTGAAGGAGACGCTCGAGCGGCTGGTGGATTTCGACCGCATCAACGACGGCTCCATTCACTTCAGCGTCAATGCGGTGAACGTCAGATCCGGACAGTTCGTCTGCTTCGACAGCACCACGCACCGCATCGGCCCGGAGCACGTCCTCGCCAGCGGCTCGCTGCCGCCCTACCTCGCGGCGACCGAGATCGACGGCGACTACTACTGGGACGGCGCGCTCGTTTCCAACACGCCGCTGCTATGCGTGCTCGACGCCGACAGGCACCAGGACACGCTCGCGTTCGAGGTCGACCTGTGGAACCCGGAGGGCGAGCTTCCGCACGATCTGGCCGAGGTCGACGCCCGCCAGACCGAGATCCAGCTGTCCAGCCGCAACCGGGCGGCGACCGCCCACTACAAGCATGCCCAGAGGCTCCGCGCCGCAATGGCGAGCCTCCTCAAGGACCTCCCCGAGGACTTGCGAAACCGCCCGGACGCCCAGCTGCTCGCAGCGGCAGCCGATGACAAGGTGTCGAACATCGTGCACCTGATCTACCACGCCAAGAGCTACGAAGGCGCCACCAAATACAACGACTACTCGCGGCCGACCATGGAGGAGCATTGGCGGTCGGGCTACGACGATGCCGTGCGCGCAGTCGCCCACCCGGACCTGATGCAACGGCCCGGCAAGCTCGAGGGCGTTCGCAGCATCGAGCTCACGAAAGCCGAGCAGGGTTGACCCGCGCCTCCTCGTCGTCGGTCTCCTCCAGCGCGGCCAGCAGGACGCGCGTGCGCTGCTCGACCGCCCGTCGCGTGGCCTCGAGGATCGCGTGGTCGCCTCCCGGCATCGCCGCCACCTCGGCCGCCGCCGATCCTGCTTCGGCGACGGCCAGTCGGGCGAGCTCGCCGACACGGGCGAGCACCGGCTGGACGCCGAGGCCGCATCCGCGCGCAAACTCCTGCCAGTGGCGACCCCGAAGCTCGTCGCCGCGGCTGCAGCCGGCGACGGTCTGGGCGAGATTGCGGGTGACGTGTCCCCACACGTCGGCGCACATCACGTCGTAGAGCGGGGCGAGCGAGACGCCGCCTGCTCGTATCATGATGGAATAGTTCTTGGCATGCGCATCGGTATTGCACGCGATGACGTTGAAGATGACCATGTCGAGAAGCCGCAGGATCTCGGTCGGCGGCATCAGCTGCCGCGTCAGGTCGAACATGTCGTTCAGGCTCGGCCCGGGAACGCCGGTCTGGTTGGACTCGTACTTGGCGGCGGGGGGCTTTCCGAGCGCCTGGCAGAAATCCTCCTGATGCACCCGGCGCCAGCGGTCGCCGGCCTGTACGCGGTCGTAGCGCCTGACGAGCAGGTAGGTTCTCTTGCCGGCCGTGCCGGTGGTGACCTCGAGCGTCGGAATTTTCAGCCTTCTCGCCAGCGTCAGGCAGAAGGCTTCGTTGTGCACCCCGCCGATCAGGCGTTCGGCGTCGGGCTTCAGGATGTGGGTCGACGGCGAGCCTCCGATCGGGATGCAGATGCGTCCGGTGCCATCGACGGCGACCGCGAGCTTGGACTGGACGCCGGCGAGCGACATCGACACGCCTTCGTCCCCGACCAGGAACGGCTTCCTCGGCAGGTCCTCGATGATCCGCTCGAGATCGTCGGACTTTTCGACCGGCCGCCAATACACCGGCGAGGTGCCGCCGGGCTTGCCGATCGAGAGCGCGCCGGCCGTGTCGCGGCCGATCGCGGACAACAGGCCGATCACGTCGCCGGACGCCATGCCGAGAAACTGGCCGACCGCCCGCAGCTGCTCGCTCTCGGGCAGCAGGTTCGCCGCCCAGGGGACGAACCTGCGGGCGGCAACCCGGCCGGGGCCGAGCGGCATCGTCGTCGAGATCGGGAAAGCGCCCCTGGTCTCGATCCACTTGCGGTCGTAGGCGAACCCCGGCCCCTCGGCGGCGACGTCAACGGTACCGACCAACCGCTGCTCGAAGAAGACCGGAAGATCAGCCATCGGGCAGCTCATCCTCGTCGGGGAGGTCGGCGAGGTCGGGCAGATCCATCGGTGCCGCCGCCTCCCCGGTTGCGAGCACATCGCCCGGCCGAAGGCCGAGGGCCTCGGCGACCACCAGGCTCAGGCCGAGCTGGCACGACATCTTCCCGGCCTCCAGGTCGATCAGGAACCGACGGCCGACCCCGGTCGCCAATGCGAGCTGATCCTGGCGCAGACGCAGGCCTTGCCGACGCCGTCGAATCAACGATCCAAATGCGCGAGCAGCCTGCGAGGCCCTGCGATGGAGTGTATTGTCGTGTTCATTCATGGAGCCAGAATGTTCCCGGTCGAGCACATCTGCCATCGAGAGGCGCCCGTCGGAGCGAAATGTACCCGATCGGTAACATTTTCTCGAATCAGCCGCCTGAAGCAGTACAAAGTACCCGATCGGGAACAGACGATCAAAATTGAGGCCGATGCCGCGCGGCGGCATGATCATGCGCTCGATCGATCGGAGCCTGCCGCATGGAACTCGTCTCCCGGCTGACCGCGACCGTGCGGTTGGCCCCCGACTGGGCGGTTGCGTCAACCGCCCTGGGCGTCGCCGTCGTCGCCGCCCTCCTCGTCCATTCGCTTCTCGTCCGTGCCGTCCGCCGGCTCATCGGCGTGCGCGGCGGATTTCTCGGCATGCTGCTGCCACGGATCAGCGGCCCGACCAGGCTCGCCTTGATCATCCTGGCCGCGGGCATCGCGACGCAGCTCAGCCGCTATGACGCGGCCGCAGTCGCGGCGGTCACCCGCGCCCTCCTGATCGCCCTGATCATCCTGACCGGATGGATCGCCAGCATCACCATCGCGCTTGCCGCCGATCTCTATTTGCGCCGCTTTGCGCTCGACGGTGACGATAACCTGGTGGCGCGCAAGCACTATACCCAGGTGCGCATCCTGCAGCGGTCGGCCGACATCCTGGTCACGGTGGTGACGGTGGCGGCGGTCCTGATGACGTTCGAGCCGGTTCGCCAGTACGGCGCCAGCCTGCTCGCCTCGGCCGGCGTCGTCGGCATCGTGGTCGGCCTCGCCGCGCGGCCGATGTTGAGCAACTACATCGCCGGCGTGCAGATCGCCATGACCCAGCCGATCCGGCTCGAGGACGCGGTCGTGGTCGAGAGCGAGTTCGGCTTCATCGAGGAGATCGCCGCCGCCTACGTGGTGATCCGGTTGTGGGATCATCGGCGCTTGATCGTGCCGTTGACCTATTTCATCGAGAAGCCGTTCCAGAACTGGACGCGGCAGCCCGGAAGTCTGATCGGCAGCGTGTTTGTTCACGTCGATTATGCGGCGCCGGTTGCCGTCATCCGCGAGAAGCTCAACGAGATCGTGGCGCAGTCGGCGTTGTGGGATCGCAAGGTGGTCAACCTTCAGGTCCAGGACCTCACGCGATCGACCATGCAGCTGCGCGCCCTGGTGAGCGCCGCGCGCCCGGATGCGCTCGGCGATCTGCAGGCGGAGGTCCGCGAGGGCCTGATCACGTTCCTGCGGACCGAGCATGCCGGTGCCCTGCCGCGCTGGCGCGGCGAGCTCGACGCGGCGCCGCCGCAAGGGCGCGGCGAAACGCCGGTCGAACCCGCAACAGTTGCTCGAGACCACCCGCCGGCCTCGCCGTAATCGAGTTGCCAACTCCGCGTGTCAACTCGGGCGACATGCCCGGCTGCCACAGCAATTGGACGCAGATCGTTGTCAATCTCAGATGTCGATCGTGGAACCGCGTGCATTCGACGGCGTTGAGAACGAGCTTTCGTCAGTGGTCAGACAATGCGGGGCCGCCAATGACCCGGACCGGTCACACCAGCCGTCGGATCTTGCTCGGGACATGCGCCACGCTGGCGCTCGCCCTTGCTTCCGCCCTTCAGCCCGCGCGCGGCGCCGACGCCGCCGGCGACGCCCAGACGATCCAGCGCGGCCAGTATCTGGCGACGGCGGGCGACTGCGTCGCCTGCCATACCGCGCCCGGCGGAAAGCCGTTCGCGGGCGGCCTCTCCATGCCGACGCCGTTCGGCGAGATCTCGACGCCGAACATCACCGCCGACAAGGAGACCGGCATCGGCAACTGGAGCGACGACCAGTTCTATCGGGCGCTCCACGAGGGGATCGACGACCAGAACAAGTATCTCTATCCGGCCTTTCCGTTTCCCTGGTACACGAACGTCACCCGCGAGGATGCGCTGGCGATCAAGGCCTACCTGTTCTCGCTTCCCCCCGAGCACGCGCCGCGACAGCCGTTGAAGCTGGCGTTTCCGTTCGATATCCGCGAGGGGCTGCTGGCGTGGCGAACGCTGTTCTTCAAACCGGGCACCTTCGCCGCCGACCCGCAGCACAGCGATCAGATCAACCGCGGCGCCTACCTGGTCGAAGGCCTCGGGCATTGCGGGGAATGTCACAACCACCGGAACATCTATGGCGCCTCCGACTGGAGCGGACGTCTGGAGGGCGGCGAGATCGAAGGCTGGTATGCTCCCAACATCACGGCCGACGGACGTGAGGGGATCGGCAGCTGGAGCGAGGACGAGCTCGCGTCCTACCTGAAGACCGGGGTGGCGCCCGGCAAGGGCATTGCGGTCGGCCCGATGCGGGAGACCATCGACGACAGTCTCAGCCACCTCTCGGACCAGGACCTGCACGCGATGGCAGCCTACCTGAAGTCCGTCAGTGGTCGGGAAACCCACGAGGCGGCCGGCGGACAGCCGGCGCAGGGCGTGTCGGCGGGCGCGCGGGTCTATCTGAGCTATTGCGCATCCTGTCATCGCCCCGACGGGCGCGGCGTGACCGGCATGATCCCGAACCTCGCCGGCAACGGTGCCGTGACAGCGGAGGGGCCGGAGAACGTAATCCGGGTCGTGCTCGGCGGCCTGCAGGCGGCCCACGGTCTGGCGCCGATGCCGGCGGTGGGCGCCGGCATGTCGGACGTGGAGATCGCCGACGCCGTGAACTATGTGCGCACCGCCTGGGGCAACACCGCAGCGGCGAACGCCGGGCCCGGACGGGTGGCGGATCTCAGAGGCGCGAGCCGGACGCTGCTGGCCGGAAACCTGCCCGGCGGCTGCCCGGCGATTGCCAATCCCAAGCTTGCCCAGGCGATCGACCAGTCGGGCGTGGTCGGCCAGCTCAAGGGGGTCGTCCTCGCCAACATGCTGGAGAAGATCGACGCGATCCTGCCGAAGATGAAGGCGTCCGGCGCCGGCGACGACGACATCGTCAACGCGCTGACCGCAGCCTACTGCCCGGTGGTGCTGGCCGATGCCACGGTTCCGGCAGGCGGGCGTGCGGCGCTGCTCGGCAACTTCAGCATGCTGGCCTATGGACAGATCAAGAAGTCCACGCAGCAGAATTGAGCGCGGATGAACGATCAGACCGCCGGCGCGGACTCGCCGCATCTCGACGAACGCGAGCAGACCCAGGCCGCCGAGCACGCGGCGCCGCAGGCTCTCGTCATCCACGAGGTGGTCCGCGAGGAAGGCGAGACCGAGTTGCGCCGCCGCAATGTGGCCCTGCTCTGGTCCGGGCTCACGGCCGGCCTGTCGATGGGTTTTTCGCTGCTCGCCCTCGCCCTGATCCGCTCCGGCCTGCCGGACGCGCCCTGGCGGTCCCTGATCGACAGCTGGGGATATTGCGTCGGGTTCGTGATCGCCATCCTCGGCCGCCAGCAGCTCTTTACCGAGAGCACGCTCACCGCCGTCCTGCCGCTCATGGTGCGGCGCAACCTCGTGACCCTGATGTCGGTGCTGCGGATGTGGAGCATCGTGCTGGCCGCCAACCTGGCCGGGACGATCGCGTTCGCGGCGCTGATCGCGCCCGAGCACATCTTCCCGGAGCCGGTGCGGCAGTCCCTGGTGGCGATCGGCGAGGACGTCCTCGCCGGCCCCAACGGCCCGAAATTTCTCAAGGCCATGCTCGCCGGCTGGCTGATCGCGCTCATGGTCTGGCTGCTGCCCAGTGCGCGGTCGGCGCGGCTGCTGGTCATCATGCTGTTGACCTATGTGGTGGCGATCGGCCGCTTCCCCCACATCATCGCGGGGTCGGCGGACGCTGCCTTCGCGGTCCTTTCCGGGCATGCGACGGTCCCGGACTACCTGTTTCGATTCCTCCTCCCGACGCTCGCCGGGAACACCGTTGGCGGCGTCGCGCTCGTGGCGTTCCTCAATCATGCGCCACTCGCTCCGGAG
>JBEKZK010000144.1:0-8935 GCA_049509935.1 Xanthobacteraceae bacterium
GACTTCCACGACCTTGGTGTGATGGCCGAATTCCAGCCGTCGGACCCAGTCGGGGAACATGCCGATCCCGGGCCACAGCGCCGTGAAGCCCAGCTTGTCCAGCTGCATGTCCAGGATGTCCACCGTCAGCATGTCACCCGGCTTGGCGCCGCGGACCTCGATCGGCCCGGTGGCGCCGTTGACGAACGGCATGGTGACGTCGGACGGCGACAGCTGCTGCCCGACATGGCGGATCACCCCGTCATTGATGTTGATCGCGCATTCGACCGTAAAGGTCTCGCCGGGGTCGACCGCGGCGACGAAGGCATCATCGCCCGACAGCGCGTACTTGATGTGGCCCTGCTTGGTGACGTGCACGGCGGTCTCCCTTCTGTGCTTTGTTTCTATGTGTCGTTCAGTCGAGGCTGCGCCACGGCATCAGCAGCCGCTCGACCTTGCCAACCACGTAGGTGAGGACGAGCGCGAGCGCGATGGTGGCGACGAGCGCGGCGAAGACTTTTGGAATGATGTAGAGCGAGCCGGCCTTGAAGATGGCATGTCCGAGCCCCTCCGACGACGACATGAACTCGCCGATGATCGCTCCCACCAGCGCGAAGCCGACCGTCATCTTCAGGCCGGCGAAGATGTCCGTCAACGAGGCGGGCACGACCAGCTTGCGGAAAATCTGGAGCTTGCGGGCGCCGAGCGTGCGCATCAGGTTGATCTGGTCGGTGTCGACGCCGAACGCGCCCTTGTAGGAGGTGACGATCGCCACCACCACGACCGACAAGGTCGACATGGCGATCTTCGAGACGAGCCCGGTTCCAAACCAGATGATGACGATGGGGGCGAGCGCAATGGTCGGAATCGAACCGAGCGCGATGATGAACGGCTGCACCACGGCGGACACGAAGCGCGAGTACCAGAACGACAGACCGATCAGGGTGCCGATGCAGTTGCCGACGACGAAGCCGAGCACGGTTTCCAGCCCGGTCACATAGGTATCGCGCCACAGGCTGCCGTCCGCCACCATCTTGGCCAGGAAATCGCCGATCGTCGAAGGCGACCCGAACAGAAACGTGGCCTGGCTGTTGCCGTGGGTCAAAAGTTCCCAGATCGCGAGCAGCACCGCCAGCAGCCCGATCTGCGCCGCCACCACGAGCGCCACGCGGCGGACGACGGAATTTTGCGTCACCGCGGCCGGCGGCTGACCGGAGGTGGTGGGGGCGTCGGCCCCGGCGGCGGTGTCGGCCTTCATGACCGGGCCACCTCGAGGTCGCTCCACACGCGCCGGACGTAATCGGCGAAGTGCGGATGCTCGCGGGCAGCGATCATGTCGGTGCGGTCCTCCCCGAGCGTAATGTCGTACGTGGCCTTGACCCGGGTGGGCCGCGCCGACAGGACGATCAGACGGTCGGCCAATGAGACAGCCTCCTCGATGTCGTGGGTGATCAGCAGCACCGAGCGGCCGCTGTTGCGGACCAGCTTCGCGGTGTCGCTCTCGATCAGCAGCTTGGTCTGGAAATCCAGCGCGGCGAACGGCTCGTCGAGCAGCAGAATGGCCGGATCGTTGACCAGCGTACGGGCCAGGGCCACCCGCTGGCGCATGCCGCCGGAGAGCGTGGACGGATAGTGATCCATGAAGCCGTGCAGGCCGAGTTGCTCGAGCAGCGCGCGGCTGCGCTTCTCGGCTGCCTGGCGCGGCACGTTGCGGATTTCCAGCCCCAGCATGGTATTTCTAAGCGCCGAGCGCCACGGAAACAGCAGGTCCTTCTGCAGCATGTAGCCGACGTCGGGCGGCTGCCCGGTCAGCCGGACGCCGCGCCAGCGGACCTCGCCGCTGTCCGGCGTCAGCAGGCCGCACAGCACGTTGAGCAAGGTCGTCTTGCCGCAGCCCGACGGGCCCACGACGCTGACGATCTCGCCGGCCTCCAGCGTCAGCGACACGTCGCGGATCACCGGCGTGACCTTGCCGCCGGTGACGTGGCTCTTGCTCAGCTTCCACGCCGACAGCAGCGACGTCCTGGCTTCGGCCGCTGCCGTCGCTGCCGAGCCGATCATCGCGCCGCTCATTTGGCCGCGGCGATCGCCTTTTCGGCGAAGGAATTGTCGATGATCTGCTCGAACGGCACCGACCCCTTGGCGTTGCCGAGATAGACCTGCATGTCCATCAGGTTCTTCCACTGATCGGTCTTGGTGATCACCGACTCGGCGGGGATCTTGAACTTGAGCTCGGCGTCGATTGCGGCGTCCACCACGTCCCCCGGCAGGTCGGGAAACTCCAGCCGGGCCACCTTCTTGGCGTAGGCCGGGTCCGCATAGGTCTTGCGCGAGGCCTCCTCGAACGAGGTGACGAGCGCCTGGACCATCTCCGGGTCCTTCTGAATGGTCGAGGGCAGGACCATGATGCCGGTGTTGCAGAACGGCCCGATGTAGCTCGAGAAGTCGAACACCACCTTGGCCCCCTGCGCCTGCGCGGCGGCGACGCTGGGCTGATAGGCGATGGCGATGTCCGCCTGGCCGGCGAGCATCGCGGCGATCTCCGTCCCGGGATTCACCGGCACGATGGTGGCGTCGACGCCGACCTTCAGCCCCGCCTTCTCGAGCAGCCGCTTGGCGACGCTGTAGTTGGTATTCGGCTCCGGAGAGGTGACGATCTTCAGGCCCTTGAACTGCTGGGGATCGGTGATGGTCGCGAGCGTCTTGGAGACGCCGAAATAGTGGGCGCGCTGGACCACCGTGCCGACCACGACGCCGGGACCGCCATTCTCGCGGGAAATCTGCGCCATCGTGGCGTCGCCGATGGCGAAATCGGCCGACCCGCCGAGCACCGCCGCGAAGGTCTGGGTGTCGCCGCCGGCGGCGCTGACCTTCATGTCGAGGCCGTTCTTCTCGAAGATCCCGGAATGCATGCCGACATAGAGGTTGATGTAGCCGAGATTGTGCACCGCCTCGCTGAAGCGCACGGTCTTGAGGTTGGCGGCACTTCCCGGCGAGGGAAGCATGCCCCCGATGGCGACGGTGAGCGCCGAAGCCGCGGCGCCTAGCAGAAATTTCCGACGAGCCGACCTGGCAGGAAGTTGGACCATTGTGACGTGCTCCCAAGGTAACGTTTTGGACAACCAAAAATAGATTCGGCGTGACAAATGTAAAGCGCAAAAATTGCGCGCCGTTCTATTAAATATTATGCGCTCCGATCGGTCTCCGCTGCGGTCTGATCTCGGCCCAATGTGTCCAACACTGTGAAGATCCCGTGTCAAGTGCGGCGGTATTTGGTTGGACGGGCAAGGCGCTCATCGCCCGAGCCCACCATCGGCACCCGCGGTGGGTGCGTTCGGCACGTCGACACCCGTCGACACCACGGCGACACCCCGAGCGGGTTGACAACACATATGGTTGTTAGTTAGGGTGCTGATGTCGAGACGTTTGCAACGACCTCGACGGCTGTCATCTGTCTGCGCGAGGGAGTGGCGGAAGGACGACGCCCGGACAACCCGGCGGGACCGGCCCGCCTGCAAATACAGGCGAATCTGCAGGTGATTCCGGCTCCCTGAGCACCCGCGAGAGTCAGCCGACAGCACGCCCGCGGCGGCGGCCTCCCCTGCAAATGCAGGCCAATCTGCAGGTCAGCCCGGTGTGGCGCTTCACGACCCGACGCGCGCGACCGCGCCGGCCTCCAGCTGGCGGTCCGGAATGTGCAGGAAGAACGCGCAGACAGCGGCGGCGATCAGGCACAGCAGGGCCAGCCCGAACAGCCCACCGGCGAAGCTCCCGGTCGCATCCTTCATGATGCCGACGTACCACGGCCCGAAGAACCCGCCGAGATTGCCGATCGAGTTGATCCAGGCGATGCCGGCCGCAAGCCCGGTGCCGCTCAGGAACATCGGCGGCATGGCGAAGAACGGTCCCTTGGAGCCGTAAAATCCCATGGCGGCGATCGACATGCCGACGAGCGACCACCACGTGCCCACGGTCCAGCCGGCGAGGACGAGGCCGACGGTCGATAACAGGCACGCCGCGAGCAGGTTCCAGCGCCGCTCGTTCATGCGGTCGGAGACGCGGCCCCAGATCACCATGGCGATCCCCGCGCAGACGTAAGGGATCATGGTGAGCCAGCCGACCATCATGTTGCTGGAGTTGTCGACCGACTTGATGATCTGGGGAATGAAGATCAGCATGCCGAGGCTCGCCGTCAAGATGCCGAAATAGTTGAGCGACAGCAGCAGCACTTTCGGATCGACCATCGCCTGCCACAGGCTGAAGGTGCGGATCGCCTCTTTGGCCCGCCGTTCCGCGGCAAGCCGTGCAATCAGCCAGCTGCGCTCGTCGGCGGTGAGGAACGTCGCCTGCTCCGGCCGATCGGTGAGAACGAAGAACGTGGCAAGGCCGATCAGCACGGTCGGGATAGCCTCGGCGAGGTACATGATCTGCCACCCCCGCAGGCCCAGGAGGCCGTCGAGACCGAGCAGCGCGGTGGAGATCGGCGCGCCGAGGGCCACCGCGATCGGCAGCCCGACCAGGAAGCCCGACACGATCCGGGCGTGATGACGGCTCGGGAACCAGTAGGTGAAATAGAGAACGATGCCGGGGAAGAACCCGGCTTCCGCCACCCCGAGCAGGAAGCGGACGATGCCAAAACTCGTCGCGCCGGTGACCGCGGCGGTGGCGCCGGCCAGGATGCCCCAGGTGATCATGATCCGGGCGATCCACAGCCTGGCCCCGACCTTTTCCAGGATGAGGTTGCTCGGCACCTCGAAGATGAAATAGCCCCAGTAGAACGTGCCGAACGCGAACCCGAACGCCGCCGACGACATGCCGAGATCACCCTGCATGGTCAACCCGGCGAAGCTCACATTGATGCGGTCGATATACGCCAGCACGTACGACAGAACCGCGAACGGCAGCAGCCGCAGATAGACCTTGCGCATGGTAGACTTTTCGACGGATGCATCCATCGCCGTCCTCTCCTAACTGACGCTGCAGCCCGCGTTCTTCGCGACGGTTCGTCGAGTCGACGTCGATCAAACAAACTCGGCCGGACTCCCTCTCCCCTGCGGGGCCCCTGCGGGGAGAGGGTTGGGGTGAGGGGGCTCCGGCGCTACTAGATAGTCTGTATCCCCCTCACCCAGCCCTCTCCCCAAATGGGGAGAAGGGGCCGCGCAGTGCCTGTTGCGATGGCGTCGCTTATCGTCGAGGCCGGCAGCACGACGGATATGACGACTCTAACGCATGCCGCGGGTCACGTCACCACGCCCTCACGCCGCCTTCGCCTTGTCGGCGATGCGAACCAGGGTGCGCAGGATCGCGGTGGTGCCCTTGAGCCGGTCCTCGGCCCGGTCCCAGTCGTCGAAGAACACGACCTTCATGTCGGGGCGGACCCGCGCGCCGCTGCCCTGCTCCCGGATGTAGCGCACCAGCGCCTCCGGGTTGGCGAACGTGTTGTCGCGGAACGACAGCACGGCGCCCTTGGGGCCGGCGTCGATCTTTTCCACATTGGCCCGCCGGCACAGCGACTTGATGGCGACGATCTCGAGCAGATGGCCGACCTCGTCGGGCAGCGGCCCGAAGCGGTCGACCAGCTCGGCCCCGAACGCGTCGATCTCGCGCTCGTCCTCGATCTCGGCGAGCCGCCGGTAGAGCGACAGCCGCAGCGTGAGATCGGCGACGTAGTCCTCGGGGATGAAGACCGGCGTGCCGATGGTGATCTGCGGCGACCAGCGGTCCGCGACCGGGGCCGCGATGCCGGCCTTCAGGCTGACGATCGCCTCCTCCAGCATCTGCTGGTAGAGCTCGAAGCCGACCTCCTTGATGTGGCCGGACTGCTCCTCGCCGAGCAGGTTGCCGGCGCCGCGGATGTCGAGATCGTGCGAGGCGAGCTGGAAGCCGGCGCCGAGGGTGTCGAGCGACTGCAGCACCTTGAGCCGGCGCTCCGCCTGGTCGGTGATCTTCTTCTGCGCCGGCAGGGTGAACAGCGCGTAGGCCCTGGTCTTCGAGCGGCCGACCCGGCCGCGCAGCTGATAGAGCTGGGACAGGCCGAACATGTCGGCGCGGTGCACGATCAGGGTGTTGGCGGCCGGGATGTCGAGGCCGGACTCGATGATGGTGGTCGACAGCAGCACGTCGTACTTGCCGTCGTAGAACGCCGACATGATGTCCTCGAGCACGCTCGACGGCATCTGTCCGTGCGCCACGGCGACCCGCGCCTCGGGGACGTTCTTGTCGAGGAACTCCTTGGCGCCGGCGAGATCCTCGATGCGCGGACAGACGTAGAAGGCCTGGCCGCCGCGGTAGCGCTCGCGCAGCAGGGCCTCGCGCACGATCAGGGGGTCGAACGGCGCCACGAAGGTGCGCACGGTGAGCCGGTCGACCGGCGGCGAAGCGATGATCGAGAGCTCGCGCACCCCGGTGAGCGCCAGCTGCAGGGTGCGCGGGATGGGTGTCGCGGTGAGCGTCAGCACATGCACCTCGGCGCGCAGGGATTTGAGCTTTTCCTTGTGCGCCACGCCGAAATGCTGCTCCTCGTCGACGACGACGAGGCCGAGATCCTTGAACTTGATGCTCTTGCCGAGCAGCGCGTGGG
Source organism: Xanthobacteraceae bacterium (assembly GCA_049509935.1). Classification (GTDB taxonomy): domain Bacteria; phylum Pseudomonadota; class Alphaproteobacteria; order Rhizobiales; family Xanthobacteraceae; genus AP-16. Next base: position 6,560 of record JBEKZK010000144.1, read on the forward strand.
TGCCGATGACGATGTCGATGCCGCCGGTGGAAAGGCCCTGCTTGACCTTGGCGAGGTCGGCCGCGGAGACCAGCCGCGAGGCCTGGCCGACGTTCACGGGAAATCCGCGGAACCGGTCCTGGAACGTCTTGGCATGCTGGCGCGCCAGCAGCGTGGTCGGCACGATGATGGCGGCCTGCTTGCCGTTCATCACGGTGACGAAGGCGGCGCGCAGCGCGACCTCGGTCTTGCCGAAGCCGACGTCGCCGCAGACCAGGCGGTCCATCGGCCGGCCGGAGGCGAGATCGTCGAGCACCCGGTCGATCGCGGCCTGCTGGTCCTCGGTCTCCTCGTAGGGAAAGCCCGCCGCGAACTCGTCGTAGAGCCCGGGCCCGACCGCCAGGCGCGGCGCCTCGTGCAGCTGGCGCGCGGCCGCGACCTTGATCAGCTCGCTGGCGATCTCGCGGATGCGCTGCTTGAGCCGCGCCTTGCGCGCCTGCCAGCCGCCGCCGCCGAGGCGGTCGAGCTCGACGCTCGCCTCCTCCGAGCCGTAGCGCGACAACAGCTCGATGTTCTCCACCGGGAGATAGAGCTTGTCGCCGCCCGCATAGCGGATTTCCACGCAGTCGTGCGGCGCTCCGGCCGCCTCGATGGTGGCGAGCCCGGTGAAGCGGCCAATGCCGTGATCGACGTGGACGACGAGGTCGCCGGGGGCAAGGCTCGTCACCTCGGCGATGAAATCCTCCGGCCGCCGTACGGCGCGACGCGGCCGCACCAGCCGGTCGCCGAGAATGTCCTGCTCGCCGATGATCGCCAGATCGTCGGTCTCGAAGCCGGTCTCGAGGCCGAGGACCGCCAGCGCGACCTCGGGCTTCGGACGGGCGAGAGCCTGCGGCCAGGACGGGACATCCACGAGGTTGCCGAGCTTGTGGTCGGCGAGCACGTGGCTCATGCGCTCGCGCGACCCCTCGCTCCACAGCGCGATGACGACGCGTTTGCCGGATGCCTGCAGGCGGTGCACGTGCGCCGTGACCGCGTCGAACACGTTGCCGTCGGGCTGGGCGCGCTCGGCCGCGAAGTTATGGCCCTGGCGGGCGCCGACGTCGACGACCGGGCCGGCTGCGCCCTCGGGCAGCGAGAACGGATTGAGCCGCGCCAGCGCCCGGGCCTCGAGGCGTTTCCGCCACTCGGCCTCGTCGAGATAGAGCCGGTCGGGCGGCAACGGCTTGTAGGGCACGCCGCCGTCGTCGGCGTCGAGCGCCTGGCGCCGCGCGTCGTAATAGTCGGCGATCTGCGCCAGCCGCTCGTGGGCGGCGTCCTCGGCGAGCGGCTCGAGCACCACGGTCGAGCCCGGCAGATAGTCGAACAGCGTGTCGAGCCGGTCGTGAAACAGCGGCAGCCAATGCTCCATGCCGGGATGGCGCCGGCCTTCGCTCACCGCGCGGTAGAGCTCGTCGTCGCCGGTCGCCGCGCCGAACGTCGCCACGTAGCCGGTGCGGAAGCGCCGGATCGTCTCGGTGGTCAGCTGGAACTCGGCGACCGGCACCAGATCGATCGCGCGCAGCTGCCCGGCGGTCCGCTGGGTCTCCGGATCGAAGCTGCGGATCGATTCCAGCTGGTCGCCGAAGAAGTCGAGCCGCACCGGGAGATCGACGCCCGGCGGGTAGAGATCGATGATGCCGCCGCGCACCGCGTACTCGCCGGCATCCCTGACCGTGGAGGCGCGGGCGAACCCGTTGAGCTCGAGCCAGCGCACCACGCCTTCCATGTCGAGGACGTTGCCGGGGGCGGCGGAGAACGACTCGCCGGCCACCAGGTCGCGGGCGGGAACCCGCTGCAGCGCCGCGTTGACGGTGGTGAGCAGAACCGACGGCCGGTCGCGCCCCTTGAGGCGGGCGAGACGGGACAGCGCTGTCATACGCTGGGCGACGATCGCGGCGTGCGGCGACACCCGATCATAGGGCTGGCAATCCCACGCCGGGAATTCCGCCACCAGGATGTCGGGCGCGAAGAAGCCGAGTGCGCGGGCGAGCTGGGCGACCCGCGTGCCGTCCCGGCAGACCACGACGAGGCTGGTCGGCGCTGCATTGGGCGCCGCCGCGATCGCCCGGGCGAGGTCGCCCACCACCATCCCTTCGGCGCCGTCGGCGACGCCGGCGAGAGTCAGCGGCCGTCCGGGCTGGAGCAGCTGGGCGGGAGTCTTGGCCACGGCTGACTTCATGCGTTGGGTTTCGGCGTGGCGCATGGGCCCGGCGGCGAGCCGGCGCCAGGTTCACCGAGATGGAATGCCCGCAGCCGGTGCAACAGGGCGGTGTCGTGCGCCGCGGGCGTCGCCCGCTCGCCGGTGACCCAGAGGAAGACCTCTGGGTCCGGGACCTCCATCAGCAATTCCAGCTG
>JBEKZK010000145.1:0-8858 GCA_049509935.1 Xanthobacteraceae bacterium
GAATCTTCGTTCACCACCGGCGGCGAATTCATGGTCGACGGGGGCCTGACGGCGCAGTGAGCGACTGTCGCGAAAGCGAATTCATTCACGGCCTTACATTCCCACTGGCGCCCAGCGGCCTTCGTCAGATGTGACGAGCCAGTACGGCCGCGTCGCGCGCCGCTCGGGCGGCACGGGGTCTTTTGGCGGCTCTTCCGCCTATCAGGCGGGTAAGCCGCTTGTCGCAAGTCCAGCGGCCCGTATCTGGGCTCTGAGCCACTCGCAGTCGGGACGCCGGACGAGTTCGGCGAATTCGGGCAAGCCGGCCGCGGCCCCGTAGAGCGCAAAGGCTTCCCAAACGTTTCTCCTGGCGAGGTCGGCGCGGTTGTTGCGCATGCTGTCCGCCGCGCCGGCCAGGTAGCGTCCGGCCCTCAGAGCTCGCGCCTCGGGCAGCGCGACAGCCGCAACATCCGGCGGCAGGGTTCGCTCGAAGATCTCGAGCGTTCGGCGGAAATCGAGATGCGTCGTGAAGGAGTTCAGGAGCCGCTGTGTGAGTTGATGGGCGTGGCCGGTCCGCCAAATGGCGAGCCGCTCCGGCAGATGGAGCCAATTGCATTGCAGCGCGCTCCGCACGTACCATTCCCAGTCCGCCATCATCGGAAGGTCGGTGCGGAACAACCCGACTTGCTCGAACGCCTTGCGCCCGAAAACGACGGCGGGCAGGTTCAGCGGACATCCGGTCGCGAGCCGGATCAGAAAATTCCGGTCCATCAGCCCGGCGGCGGCGCGGAAGGGCTCAGGCGACCACCTCTCGCCCGAATCCTCGAAAAGCGTCTCGTACTGGCAGAAGGCTACGCCAACGGCGTCGGTGCAGGCCTCGATCGCTTCCCGCATCTTGCGGTAGAAGCCGCTTTCGACCGAGTCGTCGTCGTGCAGGATGTGAACGAACCGGCCGTTCGTCGTCTCGATCGCCGCGTTGGTGCTCGGATAGAGGGTGAGGTTCGAAGCATTGCGGAGATAACGGACGCGTCCGCGTCCGGCGTCGTGAACCAGCCCGGAAAGGTCGCTTGGACTGGCGTCGTCGACGACAAGGATCTCCATATCCTCCGGCCCCGGATCTTGCTCCAGCACCGAGTCGAGGCACTGTTTGAGATACGTTTTTCGGTCGTAGAGCGGAACGATCACGGACCAGAACGGGCGAGCCCCGGGAGTGAGGGCAGGCGCGAGCCTCGGGACCGCCGGTTCCAAGGTCTTGCGCCAGTAGACGCCCCAACCGTCGATATCGACGATCTTATCCGCGATCCCGTGCGCGTCGCGGAAATCGTGGACGGCCCTGCGGCAACCCTCGATGCAGCCGTAGTCGTCGACGATGACGAAGCCGCCCGCGGATACCTTGTCATAGAGGGCGGTCAGCGCCTCCATCGTCGATTCGTACATGTCGCCGTCGAGGCGCAGCACGGCGAGCCGCTCTATGGGCGCGGCAGGTAGCGTGTCCTTGAACCAGCCTTTGAGGAAGACGACCCGGTCGTCCAGAAGCTCGTATTTGGCGAAATTCGCTTTCACCTCGTCGAGCGAAACCGAGAGCTCCTCGAAAGTGTGGTGCTTGTCCCCATGATCGGCGGGATAGGCTTTCGCGTCGGGGGCCGGAAGCCCCTCGAACGAATCGGCGACGAAGACGCGCCGCTCCAAGTCCCCGAAGGCCTCGAGCGCCGCGCGCATCAGGATGCAGGCGCCGCCGCGCCAGGCGCCCGTTTCGATCAGATCGCCGGGCGTCCGCTCGCGGATCGCGGTTGCGACCAGCTCACGCAGGTTCCTGAGCCGCGCCCGCCCGATCATCGTGTGCGCCCGCTTCGGCCAGTCGCGGCCGAGCTCGCGGAGCGAGGGGTCGAAGGGTCTTTCGACGCCTGGCGCGATCCAATCCGTGTAGCCGTCGCCGTAGATGGTGTTGGTCAGACACTTCTCGATGAGATCGAGATAGAGCGCTGCCGACGTCGAAGGGAGCTCGGGGTTACGGATCATCTCTGGAAGGATCGCGGCGCGGGATGCTCAGCCGACGCTTAGGGCCCCGAGGCCGAACTGGCAAGGCGCGCCGTCGCGCGCTAAGGCTCGGGGTCCGCCGGACGGCGACTGGGCCCAGGGGGTTTCCGGACAGCCCATGCGCGATCTCTGAGATTGCTGTGCGCAAAATCGTGGCGCATAAAACGCCCATCACGCCGTCATCAAGGGAGCGGAACATGATCGAGTACGGGCATTTCGTTGGCGGCAAGCACGTCGCCGGCAAGTCGGGTCGAACCGCGGACGTCTTCCAGCCGATGGACGGGACGGTGCGCGCCCACGTTGCGCTCGCCTCCAAGGCCGAGGTTCGCACCGCGGTCGAGAACGCCAAGGCGGCTCAAGGCGCCTGGGCGGGGGTCAACCCCCAGCGTCGCGCCCGCGTCCTGATGAAGTTCCTCGACCTCATCGCCAAGTACAACGACGAGCTCGCCGATACGCTCGCGCGCGAGCACGGCAAGACGATCGCCGACGCCAAGGGCGACATCCAGCGCGGCGTCGAGGTGGTCGAGTTCGCGCTCGGCGTCCCGCATCTGATGAAGGGCGAATATACCGACGGCGCCGGCCCGGGCATCGATCTTTATTCGATGCGCCAGCCGCTCGGCGTCGTCGCCGGCATCACCCCGTTCAACTTTCCCGCGATGATCCCGTTGTGGAAGCTCGCGCCGGCCATCGCCTGCGGCAACGCCTTCATCCTCAAGCCCTCGGAGCGCGATCCGGGCGTGCCGATGCGGCTCGGCGAGCTCTTCGTCGAGGCCGGCGGCCCTCCCGGCGTCCTCAACGTCGTCAATGGCGACAAGGAAGCGGTCGACGCTATTCTCGACGATCCCGACATCCAGGCGATCGGCTTCGTCGGCTCGACCCCGATCGCCGAATACATCTATTCACGCGGATGCGCCGCCGGAAAGCGCGTCCAGTGCTTCGGCGGGGCGAAGAACCACATGGTGGTGATGCCCGACGCCGACATGGACCAGACGGTCGACGCCCTGATCGGCGCCGGCTACGGCTCGGCGGGCGAGCGCTGCATGGCGGTCTCCGTTGCGGTGCCGGTCGGCCAGAAAACCGCCGACGATCTCATGCGGCGCCTCATCCCGCGCGTCGAATCGCTCAAGATCGGACCCTCGACCGACGCCGGCGCGGATTTCGGCCCGCTCGTCACCAAGGCGGCGCTCGATAAGGTGCGCGGCTATGTCGATCTCGGGGTCCAGGAGGGCGCGAAGCTTGTCGTCGACGGGCGCAACTTCAAGATGCAGGGCTACGAGAACGGCTTTTACATGGGCGGGTGCTTGTTCGACCAGGTGACGAAGGACATGCGCATTTACAAGGAAGAGATCTTCGGCCCGGTGCTATCGGTCGTGCGAGCGCACGATTACGGCGAGGCGCTGAGCCTCTGCAACGACCATGAATACGGCAACGGGGTCGCGATCTTCACCCGCGACGGCGACGCCGCGCGCGACTTCGCGAGCCGGGTCAAGGTCGGCATGGTCGGCGTCAATGTGCCGATCCCGGTGCCGGTCGCCTACTATACGTTCGGCGGCTGGAAGCGCTCGGGCTTCGGCGATCTCAACCAGCACGGCCCGGACTCGATCCGCTTCTACACCAGGACCAAGACGGTGACGTCGCGCTGGCCGTCGGGGACCAAGGAAGGTGCCGAGTTCGTGATCCCGACGATGAGGTGAAATGCGTTCGAACGCGACGATCCGGTTGCCGTCCGCGGGACGGCTCGCGGCCGCCACGCTGGCCGCCGTCGCTCTTGCCGGCTGCAGCGGCGACCGTTTCGGCAACGGCCCCGAGCAGCAGCCGGCTCCGGCGGCACGGGCCGCGCCACGGGCGGCGCCGCTTGCCGACATGGCCGGCCGCTGGCAGCTGGCCTCGCCGGGCTCCGGGGCCTGCGCCATGAGCTTCGGCGGCGCGGGCGGAGCGGTCGAAGGCACGATCGCGCCGGAGGGCGGCTGCCCGGGAAAATTCTTCACCAGCCGGCGCTGGGCATTCGATCAGGACGCGCTGCTGATCCGCAGCCACACCGGCGAGGTGCTCGGACGCTTTTCGATGCCGGCCCCCGGCCGCTTCGAGGGCCAGGCCACGTCCGGCGAGCCGCTCACGCTGAGCAGATGATGGCCTTTGACCATTGAGGGGATCGCATGCCGCAATATCAGCTCTACTGCTTCGCCCAGTCGGGCAATGCCTTCAAGGCGGCACTGATGCTGGCGCTGATCGACGCCGACTGGAAGCCGGTCTTCGTCGACTTCTTCAACGGCGAGACGCGCAGCGAGCGCTATCGCTCCGAGGTGAACGAGATGGGCGAGGTTCCGGTGCTGGTCGAGGGATCACGCAAGCTCGCGCAATCCGGTGTGATCCTGACGTACCTGGCGGATAAGTCGGGCCGGTTCGGCGGCCGCGACGACGACGAGCGCCGCGACATCCTGCGCTGGATCCTGTTCGACAACCACAAATTCACCAGCTATCTGGCGACCTGGCGCTTCATGTACGCGCTGGCTCGGACCGGCGAGCCCGCGGTGCACGAATTCCTCAAGGGCCGAATCAAGGCGGCTCTGGCGATCGTCGCCAAGCACCTGGCGACCCAACCGTTCATCGTCGGAACGACGCCGAGCATCGCGGATATCTCGATGTGCGGCTATCTGTTCTATCCGGTCGAGGAATTCGGCTTCGACATCGCTGCCGAGCATCCCGCCATCGGCGCGTGGCTCGGGCGTATCCGCGCGCTGCCCGGCTGGAAGCATCCCCATGAGCTGATGCCTGGCCACCCGCGGGCCATGTGACAACTTGGATCGTATCGCGGGCAAAGCGCTGCGTGCCCACCGCCGCGACCCGTCGACTGGCCACAACTGCAGTCTCGGCAGGCCGGTGGGCACGGCGCGAGGACGCGCCTTTGCCCACCATGCGAGTGGCTGCGCCCTACCGCGCGGTCAGCCCGCCGTCGATCACGAGCTCGGCGCCGGTGACGAAAGCCGACTCGTCCGACAGCAGATAGACGCACAGATCCGCGACCTCCGCGGGTCGGCCGAACCGGCCGAGCGGCACGTCGCGGGTCATGCGGGTCCGCGCCCGCTCGGGATCGCTGAACCCGGCGATCAGGCCTTCGGCCATCGGGCCCTCGATGAACGCCGGATGCACCGAATTGCAGCGCACTCGCGGATCGAGGCGGGCGCCGTGCAGGGCGACGGATTTCGACAGCAGCCGCACCCCGCCCTTGGCGGCGTTGTAGGCGGCGACGTTGTAGCCGCCGACCAGCCCGGAGACCGACGACAGGTTGACGATCGAGCCGCCCCGGCGCTTGAGCAGGGCGAGCCCGTGCTTGCAGCCGAGAAAAGTCCCGTCGAGATTGACGGCGATCACCCGCCGCCAGGTCGCATAATCGCAATCCTCGACCGTCCCGATCGCCGCGATTCCGGCCGCATTGACGAGGCCGTCGAGCCGTCCGACGCTGGCGTCGACCGCGGCCACGACCCGCTCCCAGTCGTCCGGCGAGGTGACGTCGAGGACGTGGTCGATCGCCGCGTTGCCGGCCAGATCGGTGGTGATCGCGATGCCGCCGAGCTCGACCACCGCATCGGCGATGGCCGAGCCGATCGCGCCGGCGGCCCCGGTGACCAGCACCACCTTGTCCCTCAGGCGTCCCATGGGCCCTCCCTCGTGTTTGTTCCGCAATGGCTCATATGCTGGTGAAGTCGCCGTGACGCCCGCGTCCCTCGGCAAAGCGCCTGGCGCCGGCGATGCCTTCCTGCTCGACCAGGGGAGACGAGCACTCCCATTCAGCGCGGAGGCCCTCGCGCTCGCTCAACCCCTCCTGCAGGAGCACCGACCGCCGGTCGGCGCGCATGCAGCCTTGCGGAAACCGCGCGATCTCGCGGGCGAGCTCCTCGGCGGCCTCCCGGCTCCGGCCATGCGGCACCAGGCGCTCGCACAGCCCGATGCGGAAGCATTCCTCGGCCGCCACCTTGCGCCCGGTGAGGATGATGTCGAGCGCGCGGCCACGGCCGACGATGCGCGGCAGCCGCACCGTGCCGCCGTCGATCAGCGGCACGCCCCAGCGCCGGCAATAGACGCCCATGAAGGCGCTCTCCTCCATGACGCGCAGGTCGCACCACAGCGCGAGCTCCATACCGCCGGCGACCGCAGGGCCTGCCACCGCGGCGATCACCGGCTTGCCGAGCTCGAGCCGGGTCGGCCCCATCGGCCCGCGCGGTGGCGGACCGCTTTCGGGAAAGCCGAGCCAGTCGAGTTTGCCGGCACCCGCCGCGGCGTATTTGAGATCGAAGCCCGCGCAGAAGGCGCCGCCCGCCCCCCACAGCACCGCGACATGCTGGTCGGGGTCGCGGTCGAATGCCAGAAACGCCTCGACCACCGCTTCAGCGCTCTGCGGGTCCATGGCGTTTCTCGCCTCGGGCCGCGCATGGACGATGACGGTGACGGGCCCGCTGCGCTCAACGGTGACGGTCATGTGGTGTTCCCTGATCGATGGTCGTGATTGTGCGAATGGTGGTGATCGTCGGCGTGGTCGTGGCCGTGACCATGGTCGTGGTCATGGTGATGATCTTGGCGATGATCGTGGCCGGGCGCGCCCGGAGCGGCCGCCAGATAGGCGCCGCCTTCCGGATTGAACGCCGCCTCGATGGCGACGAGCCTCGCCCCGAGCTTGGTGAGCAGCGTCTCGATCGCGGCATCACGCCGCAGTCGCAGCCGGTTCGGCAGGATCTCCACCGGCACGTGACGGTCGCCCAGATGCCACGCCACGCGGGCCAGCGCTTCGAGGTCCTTGGCGCGCGCCTCGATCAGGGGCTCGGCCTCGGCGACCACTTCGACGAGGCCGCCGTCGTCGAGCACCAGGAGGTCTCCCATGCGCAGCGTCACCGGCGCCGGCAGATCGAGCTGGTAACGGGCCCCGCCGAGACCCGTCACCAGCCCCCGCTCGGCGCGCCGCGCCGCGAAGGACAGAATCGCCGTGTCGACGATTCGACCGGAATCGGCGTGTTCGGCGGCGAGGACGGCGGTAATGCGGCGCATGGGCGGTTCCGGGCGAAGAAGTTCCCGTTAAAGCCCGATCGCGGGCAAAAAACCAGCCTCGCGCCATCGGGGCCAGGCCCGAGGGACGGTGCCGCCGGACCGCGCAGCCGCGATCCGCGGGGTGCCAGAAATAAAGAGCCCCGCCGAAGCGGGGCCAAGTCTTGGGAGGAAACGCTCCGTAGAGGAGCAATTGAGTGAGTATACGAGTCGGATAAATCTAACAACTTAGGAAAATGCCTTACATTGATCGCGGAGCGCGCAGCGTCCATCAAATATCTGTTCTTGTGAGCGGGTTTACCTCCGCAATCGGGCGGCGCGACCGAAATCGACTTGGGAGAACTGCGTGCAGGCGCCGTCGTGCCGAGACAGATCTTTACCTTAATTCAACCGCGAGGGCCGTTCGTCATCGGGCAGATCGGCGCGCGGCGGCACGCCGGGGCTCGCGGGCCGCGTCTCGCCGGGCCGCGACGCCGGCGGCATCTGCTCGGATGTCCCCTCCTGCAGGGCGGCGAGCTCGAGCCGGCGATAGGCCATCCAGCCGAACGGCAGGCAGCCGAGGTAGGTCACCGTGCCGGCGGTCAGCACGACCCACGGATAGCTCAGCAGCAGCGCGACAAACAGGACGACCATGACGAGGACCGGCAGCACCATCTCGCGCGGCACCCGCGTGCTCAGCTTCTTGCCCGAGAACACCGGCAGGCGCGACACCATCAGCAGCGCGACAATGACCGTATAGAGAAAGGTCAGGAATACGATCTGCGGCAACCCGAGGAAGTGCAGATAGATCGGCAGCAGCACCACGATGGCGCCGGCCGGCGCCGGCATGCCGACGAAGAAGTTCCCCGCCCAGGCCGGCCGGTTCGGGTCGTCGATCGCAACGTTGAAGCGCGCCAGCCGCAGCGCCGCGCAGATCGCGAACACCAAGGCGGCGATCCAGCCCACCGACTTGAGCTCGCGCAGGCTCCAGAAATACAGGATCAGCCCGGGCGCCACCCCGAAGTTGACGAAGTCCGCCAGGCTGTCGAGCTCGGCGCCGAAGCGCGACGTTCCCTTGATCAGCCGCGCGACGCGGCCGTCGATGCCGTCGAGCACCACGGCGAAGACGATGCCGGCGAGCGCGAACTCGAGCTTGTCCTCGATGGCGAGCCGAATCGCGGTGAGGCCGGCGCACAGCGCCAGCAACGTGATTACATTGGGCACCAGGGTGCGCACCGGAATCGGGCGAAAGCGCCGGCGCCACGGCTCCTGGCTGTCGGGCTGGAACGGCGGGAACAGCATGGTGGCAATATACCGAGTCGGAGCGTGCGGCGCCATGGCGCCGCACGCCTTGTGCACCGTCACCGCCCCGGGCGGGACCGGGCGGCGCCGAGGCTCTGCTGCGCCGCCTCGACCGACAGCTCGCGAAACAGGCTCAAAGCCTCCGGCGGGCTGGTGTCCGAGCAGCGCCGTCGACGCCGCCGCATGCGCAGGACCGCGGAGAAGACGTTGATGTTGAGCGCGGCCGCGCGGCACAGCAGCGCCGCCGGACCGTCCGGCCCGGCGTCCAGCGCCCGCACCACCGTGTCGATGTCGACCGAAAGCCGCGGCGCGATCAGCCCCGCGATGGCGTGCACCCGGTCGGCGTCGGCGAATTCCACGATGGCGTCCTCGATCGGGACGCAGCCGGCCGCCACCTGGTCGAGAAGCGGTCGCCAGGCCGATTCGTCATGGTCCGATCGCGACATCGGCGCCGCCGGGCTGCAAGTCGTCATGGCGTTCGATCCCTGTTTCCCGGACCATCTTCCGATAAAGTTGAATCGATG
>JBEKZK010000146.1:0-8837 GCA_049509935.1 Xanthobacteraceae bacterium
GACGCCGGAAAAACACCAACGCGTCGCCGGTATCAAGTATGATGCCCGGACGTTGAAAGCCGCGCGCGTCGCGCCGCGACGCCGACGAATGAGCGCGTGGCAGCAGGCAGGGAGGACGGATGGTCGGCGCCTGGATCGATGGCGGGCCGGTGACGGTCGCGGCGGCGGTGTCCGAAGCCGCGCGGATGCTGGGCGCGAGCCGGCTGGCGGTGATCGCCGGGCTGGGCACCGACATCGCCGGCGCCCGCGCGGCGGTCGCGCTCGCCGGGCGCGTCGGCGGCGCGGTCGATCACATGCATGCCGGCGCCATGCTGTCCGACCTCGACGTGCTGCGCGAGGCCGGGATGATGCTGACGACGCCGAACGAGGCGGGATTGCGCGGCGATCTGTTGTTGCTGGTCGGAGCGGGGCTGCCGGCGGCGTGGCCGGATCTGACGACACGCCTGATCGAGCGTGCGCCCGGCGACGAGCTCGGGCACGGGTTTTCCCGCCGCGTCATCCGGCTGTGCCCCGGGCGCGGTGCGCGCGAGGTCGCGGCGCCCGGCGTGGGCACGCGGACGATCGGGCGCGACCCGGCCGAGCTCGCCGGCCTGCTCGCGGCGCTACGCGCCCGCGTCGCCGGCCGTCCGATCGGGGCCGCCGCCGTGCCGGCGAGGCAGCTCGATGTGCTGGCGACCGAGCTGCAGGCGGCGCGCTTCGGCGTCGCCGTGTGGTCGGCCGGCGAGCTCGACGCGCTGACGCTCGAGATGCTGTGCCGGCTGGTGCAGGATCTCAACACGAGGACCCGGTTCAGCAGTTGCCCCATCGCCGGTGCCGACAACGCGGCGGGCGTCCTGCAGGCCTGCGGGTGGATGACGGGGTTTCCGATGCGCACCGGGTTCGGCCGCGGGTTCCCGGAGCACGATCCCTGGCGCTACGAGGCCTCGCGTCTCGTCGAGAGCGGGGAGGCCGACTGCGCGGTGTGGATATCGGCCTATCGCGCCGCCGCGCCGCCGTGGCGCCGCGAGGTCCCGGTGATCGCGCTGTGCGCCGACGGCACGGCATTCGGGTGGCCGCCGCGCGTGCAGATCGCGGTCGGCCGCCCGGGCGTCGATCACGACGGCGTCGAGCATCTGCTCGCCGCCGGCGCGCTGTCGGCGGTGCCGGCGGCCGCGCCCAGCGATGCGATCCGGGTCGCCGATGTCCTCGAGCAGATATCCGCTTCGCTTCCCGGCGACCGGACCTCGCCATGCTGACGCGGATCGCCAACGGCCGCGTCATCGATCCGGCCCATGGCCGCGACGCGGTCGGCGACGTCTGGCTCGACGACGGCCGGATCATTGCGCCGCCGCCGGGCGCGGTCGCCGGTGAATCCTTCGACGCCACCGGCAGCATCGTCATGGCGGGGGCGATCGACATCCATTCGCACATCGCCGGCACCAACGTGAACATCGCGCGCCTGCTGCTGCCGGAACTGCACCGCGGCGGCGCCGCCGCTCCCGCGCCGACCCCGCTGTCGACCGCCGCCTGGTCGACGTTTTCGACCGGATGCCGCTACGCCGTCATGGGGTTCACCACCGTGGTCGAGCCCGCGGTGGCGCCGCATCATGCGCTCCACGCCCATCTCGAGCTCGCCGACATCCCGATCATCGACAAGGCGACGCTGGCGATCCTCGGCAACGACGACTTCCTGCTCGGCCTGATGCGGGCCGGCGAGAGCAGCGCGATCCGCGACTACGTGGCGTGGACGCTGACGACCTCGCGCGCGCTCGGCGTCAAGGTGATCAACGCCGGCGCCGCCACCGCGTTCAAGTTCAATGCCCGCACGTTCTCGCTCGACGACGTGGTGCCGTTCTACGGCGTGACCTCGCGGGCGATCGTCAAGACCTTGCAGCGCGCCGTCTGCGACCTCGGGGTGCCGCATCCGCTGCACGTCCATTGCAACAATCTCGGCATCGCCGGCAATGTCGACACCGCGCTGGCGACGATCGCGGCAGCCGAAGGGCTGCCGCTCCATCTCGCGCACGTGCAGTTCTACGGCTACGGCACCGAGGGCCCGCGCGGGTTCTCGTCCGCGGCCGCGCGGCTCGCCGAAGCCGTGAACGCGACGCCGAACGTCACCGTCGACGTCGGCCAGGTCATGTTCGGCCAGACGGTCACCAACTCGGCCGACGTGATGCGGCAGTTCAATGCGCGCCGCCAGGCGCGGCCGCGCAAATCGGTGATCATCGACGGCGATGCCAACGGCGGCGGCATCGTGCCGTACGACTACCGCGCCGACAATTTCCACAACGCCGTGCAGTGGGCGGTCGGCCTCGAGCTGTTCCTGCTGATCAACGATCCGTCCCGGGTGTTCTTCACCACCGATCATCCCAACGGCGCGCCGTTCTGGACCTATCCGGACATTTTCGCGCTGCTGATGAGCCGCGAGCTGCGCGCCGAGTGGATGGAAAGGCTTCCCGCCGCAGCCGTCGAGGTGACCACGCTGCCGGCGATCCGCCGCGAGTATTCGCTGGGCGACATCGCGATGATGACCCGGGCGGCGCCGGCGCGGCTGCTGGGCCTCGGCGATCGCGGGCATCTCGCGCCTGGCGCGGTGGCCGACGTTGCGGTCTATGCCGAGCAGCCCGACAAGGCGAAGATGTTCTCCGCCGCCGCACTGGTGTTCAAGAACGGCGAGCTGGTGGTGCGCGACGGCGCGGTGCTGCGCTATCGGTTCGGCCGCGCATTCGCGGTGTCGCCCGGCCACGATCGCGCCATCGACCGGCGTATGACGGACTATTACGAGCGGCGCTACGGCGTCGCCCCTGAGGTGTTCGCGGTGCCCGACGCCGCCATCGGCCGGCCCGATCCCATCGAGCGCGTGCCATGCGCCAGCTGACCGTCAAGGGCGTGCGCATCGACGACACGTTCGCGGAAGCCTTCGGCATGCGCGCGACCGCGCTGGTGATCACCGCCGACAGCGCCCGCTGGGCGCGCCAGGCGGCGGTGACGATGACGGGGTTCGCCACCTCGGTGATCGGCTGCGGCTGCGAGGCCGCCATCGACGGCGACGTGCCGGGCAAGCTCACCCCCGACGGCCGCCCGGGTGTCCGCGTGCTCATGTTCGCGGTGTCGACGGCCGAGCTGCAGAAGCAGCTCCAGGGCCGGGTCGGCCAGTGCGTGCTCACCTGCCCGGGAACCGCCTGCTACGCGGGACTCGGCGGAGCGGAGACGCTGCGGCTCGGCGACGCGCTGCGCTACTTCGGCGACGGCTGGCAGATCTCCAAGCGCCTCGGCGACCGGCACTATTGGCGGATCCCGGTGATGGACGGCGAGTTCGTCTGCGAGGCGACGACCGGGCTCGGCAGGAATGCGGTCGGCGGCGGCAACCTGCTGATCATGGGGCGCAGCCGCAAGGCGGCGCTGGCGGCGGCGCAGGCCGCGGCGGACGCGATCGATGCGGTGCGCGACGCCATCATGCCGTTTCCCGGCGGCATCGTGCGCTCGGGCTCCAAGGTCGGCTCCAAATACAAGTCGGTGCCGGCCTCCACCAACGATGCCTATTGCCCGACCCTGCGCGGCGCGGTGCCGACTGCGCTCGATGACGACGTCGCATCGGTGCTCGAGATCGTCATCGACGGGCTCGACGCCGAGGCGGTCGCGGCCGCCATGCGCGCTGGCATCGCGGCGATCCTCCGCCTCGGTCCGAGGCACGGCGCGGTGCGGATCGGCGCCGGAAACTACGGCGGCAAGCTCGGCCCGCACCATTTTCATCTGAAGGATCTGCTGCCGTGAAGCCCCTGGTCCTCAGGCTGGAGCGGCGGCCCGATCAGCGTCTCGATGTGTCGGCGCTGATTCCGGAGCGGCTCGCCGCAATGACCGCCGCCGAGATTGCCCGGATCGAGCTGCAGACCACCCGGGTCCGCGTCACCGTCGGCGATCTCTTCCGCATCCGCATGGGGGACCCGCAGCAGATCCGCCTGGAGGGCGACTGCGACCGCCTCGACCTGATCGGCCATGGCATGACCGGCGGCGCCATCGTGGTCGACGGCAATGCCGGCGCCCAGGCAGGGCGTCTGCTGGCGGGCGGCCGGCTGACCGTCACCGGAAATGCCGGCCCGTGGGCCGGCTCCGGCATGACCGGCGGCGTCGTCGAGATCGCCGGGTCGGCCGGCGATCGGCTGGGCGGCCCGCTGGCGGGCGAGAGCGCCGGCATGCGCGGCGGCGTCATCGTCGTGCGCGGCGACGTCGGCGCCCGCGCCGGCGACCGGATGCGGCGCGGCACCATCCTGGTGGAGGGCGGGGCAGGGGCCTGCGCCGGCAGCCGGATGATCGCCGGCTCCCTGGTCGTCCGCCGCCGCGCCGGCCCGCTTCCGGGCTATCTGATGAGCCGCGGCACCATCGTGCTGGCGGACGGCGCCGATACGCTGTCGCCGACCTTCGTCGATTGCGGCGTGCACGATCTCGTGGCCCAGCGCCTGATCGCCGCCTTCGTCGCGACCTACAGTCCGAAGGCGGCCAAGATCTTCCGCGCGCCGCTGCGCCGGCTCGCCGGCGACATGGCAGTCCTCGGCAAGGGTGAAACCTTTGTCCCAGCCGCCCGTTAGCGGTTTATGTTAGTGTTGGTGTGGCCGGATGCAGCCGTTAGGGTGTTTACGCCCGTTTTCGACGGGCTATGGCGCAATCCGGGAGCGGCGGTGTCACACTTCTTAGGCCGTCCCCGCATTCCGCTGTGCTCCATGCGGGCTAAGCGATCCACCGAGGGCCCCGCCATGGGACTGATCGAGGTGATCCTGACGGTGTGCGCGGTATCGCAACCGACGCAGTGCGAGGATCAGCGCCTGCGCTTCGCCTCGACCGGCTCGCTCAAGCAATGCGTGATGGATGCGCAGCCCTACATCGCGCAATGGATCGGCGATCATCCGAAATGGACGGCGGTGCGCTGGCGCTGCAATTACGCGGGCCGCGACGAAACCATCTGATGCGCGACGAGGCGCGCGCCGGGCGCGACCGGTTTCTCGCCGCGATCGGCATGCGGCCGGTGGTCATGGGCATCCTCAACCTGACGCCGGACTCGTTCTCCGACGGCGGCCGGTTCCAGAATCCCGACGCCGCGCTGGCGCACGCCGCCCGGATGGCGGCGGAGGGTGCCGACATCGTGGACGTCGGCGCCGAATCGACGCGGCCGGGCGCCACCCCGCTGTCGGCGGCGGACGAGATCGCACGGCTCGAGCCGGTCCTCGCCGCGCTGCTGCGACGGACCGACGTGCCGCTGTCGATCGATACCTACAAGGCGGCGGTCGCGGCGCGGGCCATCGAGCTCGGCGTGGTCGCCGTCAACGATGTCGGCGGCTTGCAGCGCGATCCCGCCATGGCCGACGTCGTCGCGCAGGGTGAGGCCGCGGTCGTTATCATGCACAGCCGGTCCGCGGCGGATGGGGACATCGACATCATGGCCGACATCAAGCGGTTCTTCGCGTGCTCGCTGGCGATCGCGGCGCGCGCCGGCATCCCAAGCACGCACATCATCCTCGATCCGGGAATCGCGTTTGGCAAGACCTCGCGGCAGAACCTGGAAGTGATCGCGCGCATCGCCGAGCTCGGGGAGCTCGGGCTGCCGATCCTCATCGGCGTCTCGCGCAAGGCGTTCCTCGGATCGCTGATGGATCGCGGCCTCGCGGCGAGCCTCGCCGGAACCATTGCGGCGAACCTCGCCGCCGCCGCCGGCGGCGCCGCCATCTTCCGCGTGCACGACGTCGCCGAGCACGTCGCCGCGCTCCGGGTGTTTGCTATGATCAGAGAGGTCCAAAGCGGGTTCCGACAAGGCTGACGCACAGATCGTAGGGTGGGCAAAGCGCAGCGTGCCCACCTTCAGGCGCCGCCGGTGGGCACGGCGCAAGCGCGCCTTTGCCCACCCTACGGGTGCCCGCGACTGTCCGCCCGCCTCACTTGCTGCAGTCGGCCAGGTCGCGGTCCTCGATCGTGAAGACACCGTTGTCCTTGACCTCGATGTTGCGCGCCACGCAGGTGCGGCCGTCGCGGTAGCCGAGCTGGACGTCGTAGCGTCCCGCACCGATGCCCACGATGTGCAGACGCTCGTCGTGATCGACGGTGCCGTCCTTGTCGTTGCGGCACTGGTCCGGGCCCCACGCGTCCTTCCCCGCCGGCGACATCTGCAGCCGGGAGACCGTGGCGGACGTCAGGTTCCAGAACCGGATGCCTTTGTCGGCGCCCTGGGCGACGGAGCAGAGGAACGCGAGGGCGAGCGCGGTCAACAGCCACCTTGTCATGGTCCCTCCGGGGTTGAGGCCGTAGCCTGGTCGATCACATGCGAGGGCTCGGGCGCGGCGCGACAATTGGACGCGCCACGGCGCCGTCGCGGCCTCATGGGGCACGCTGATCCGGCATCGCGATCCGGCGCGCGACCGCCGACCTGATCGACGCGATCACCTCGGGGCTGCGCGCGTTGCGCGGCTCGGGGATCGTCAGCTCCGCCAGGATGCGGGTCGGGCGGCCGGCGAGCAGGAACAGCCGGTCGGCGAGGCGTGCGGCCTCCTCGACGTCGTGGGTGACCAGCAGCGTGGTCACCGGGTGGCGATCGACCAGCAGGGTGAGCTCGTCGCGCAGGCGCGCGGCCAGCGCGTCGTCCATGGATACGAACGGCTCGTCGAGAATGAGCAGGTCCGGGTCGACCGCGAAGGCCCGCGCCAGCGCCACGCGGCGCGCCAGCCCGAGCGACAGCTCGCCCGGATAGTGCGAGCGGTGGGGCGCCAGCTCGAGCACGTCGAGGAGCGCCGACAGCTCGACCTCGCTCACGTCCGGCGCCACCAGCCGCACGTTGTCCTCGACCGTCCGCCACGGCAGCAGCCGCGGCTCCTGAAAGACCATGCCGAGCCGGCGGCCGGCCCCGCCGCTGATGCTGCCGCGGAAGTTGCGGTCGAGCCCGGCGATGATCCTCAGCATGGTGGTCTTGCCGCACCCGGACGGTCCGATGAAACCGCCGACCTCGCCGCGGCGCAGCGTGAAGCCGACGTCGCGGATCACGTCCACGCTCTCGCCGGACGGACGGGAGAAGGCCTTCTGCACGATGCGAACGTCAAGTTGCCCGGATTCGCCAGCGTGCCGCGTGTCGTTCAAGGGGTTGCACCAACAGGGTTTCGATGACCAGCATGACGGCGACGAAGGCCAGCGCGTAGGCGAGGATACGTGTCACATCGAACAGCTGGAACGCAATCCCGATCTCGAACCCGACCCCGTTGGGGCGACCGAGGAACTC
This sequence comes from Xanthobacteraceae bacterium, assembly GCA_049509935.1. GTDB lineage: Bacteria > Pseudomonadota > Alphaproteobacteria > Rhizobiales > Xanthobacteraceae > AP-16. Next base: position 7,238 of record JBEKZK010000146.1, read on the forward strand.
GACCACGAGGACGATCTTCCAGACCAGCGACAATCCCGAGCGCCCGGCCGCCGCGATGTAGGGCGCGAGCTGCGGCAGCACCACGTGGCGAAGGGCCTTCCATCGCGGCATGGCGAACACCCGCGCCATCTCGTCGAGACCGGGATCGAGGGCGCGCGCGCCTTCGCGCACCATCACGACGGTGTTCGGCAGCTTGTTGACCGCGACGGCCGCGATCCCGGCGACCTCCGTCAGCCCGCCCCAGATGTAGGCGAGCACGATCACCACGAGCGCCGGCAGATTGAGCAGCACGACCAGCCAGGGATCACCCAGCCGGTCCGCCAGCGTGACCCGTCCCATCAGCAGGCCGAGCGCGGTGCCGACCATCATGGCGAGCCCGAAGGCGAGGAGGACGCGCGCCAGGGTCCACGCGAGGTTCACGAACAGGGCGCCCGATGCCGCCTCGGCGACAACGGTCGCGAGCACCGCCGCCGGCCCCGGCAGCATGCGATCGCCCGCCAGCAGGGCGGCGACGTACCAGACGCCGACGAACAGGACCAGCGACGCCAGCCGAACCATCTCAGCTCCCTGGCAGGGAGCGGTAGAACGTGCCGGGCTCGAGCTCGCTTGCCGGTCCCACCAGCTCGGGGCCGGCAAGCCGGGCGAGCACTCGGTAGATCACGCGCGCGTCGGCCTCTTCGTCGGCGATCGGGCGGCGCGGGATGCCCTCGCGATAGCGATCGCGGTAGATCGCAAGCGTTGCGGCGTCGTGGGCGCCGATGAGCGGGGCCAGGCGCTCCCATTCGGCGTCCGAGGTGGCGAGGATGTCCTTGGCCTTGCGGGTCGCCGCGACGAAGCGGGACACGAGGTCGCGGTTCTGTGCGCCCCAGGCCTCGGCGAAGACGTAGCCGATCATGGCCGGTCGCCCGTTGACGCCGAGCCGGGGCAGCAGATCCTCGACGCCGGCGAGGCGGCGGAAGCCCTTGGCTTCCAGGGCGGCGCTGAAATTCCAGAAGGTGAGCGTCGCATCGGTCCCGCCCTGCAGCGCCATCTCGCTGAGCAGCGCGGGCGCGCCGTAGACGATCGTCGCCTCGGTCTTGAGATCGATGCCGTCCTGCTTCATGGCGCCCTGGATGAGCAGCCAGCTCTTGTCGATCGCCCCGCCGCCGACCGCGAGCTTCCGCCCCTTCAGGTCCGCCAGCGTGCGGATCGGCGATCCGGGCGGGACCATGATGGCGCCGAGCGCGCTGGAGTAGGGATAGAACACCAGCTTGGCGCCGAGGTTGCGCTCGCGCGAGACCCACAGCCAGTCGGATACGATGACGTCGGCGGAACCGCCGCGCAGCGCGATCTTGCCGGCTTCCGGGCTCGCCAGCTCGGTGGTTTCGATCTGCAGCCTCTGCTGCGCGTCGAGACCGTGGGCGCGGATGACGTCGAGTTCCCAAGCGACCGTCCCGGTCTTCTGGATCGCCAGCCGGACGGTGTCCGCGGCCAGCGCCGGCCGGGCCAGCAGGCATGCGAGAACCGCAATCCAAACGCTCATCCTCGGCATGCCGCGGCCTCCCGATCGCTTCCGCTTCGACTTAAGGTCGTTCCGGCGAAGCGGCCGCCGGTTCGCCGC
>JBEKZK010000147.1:0-8781 GCA_049509935.1 Xanthobacteraceae bacterium
CAGCAGATTCAAGAGAATCTGTCTGAATTTGACCGGGTCGTTGTCGATGGTCCCGATTCCGGGTTCGACAATAAGCACGAGCTTGTTCTTCTTCACTTTCGCCAGCGAATCGCAGGTCGCCATGATTTCGTTGATGAGCGCTGCGACGTCGAACTTCTCGACCTTCACGTCGGTGGCGTTGCGTTCGATCTTGCTGATGTCCAGCACTTCGGTGACCAGCGAGAGAAGGTGCTTGCCGGCGTTGTTGATCCGTTGCAGATCCGAGCGGCGCTGCTCGCCCCCGTCGGAGGGCAAGTCCTCGAGAAGGATTTCGCTGTAGCCGATGACGGCGTTGAGCGGGGTGCGCAGCTGGTGGCTCATCTTGGCCAGGAAGACCGCCTTCGCCTCGTTGGCGCGATCGGCCTGCTCCTTGGTCTTTCGCATCCTGGCGGCGGTGACGAGATGCCGTTCCACCTCCTGCCGCAGGCCGGACTCGGCGGTGATGACGCTCGCATAGTAGACCGCCATCATCGACGTGTAGAGCGTGGCGGCGCACACCGAAACCACGCCGACGGTGGACAGGGCGGCGACCGGCACCAGCTCCGGGAAGGCGCCGGTGACCGCGTAGGCGGCGCAGAAGCCGACGAGATTGACCGCGAAGATGCCGAGCACGACGAACGGACGCTCCGCGAGGTAGAAGAAGCCGAGCAGCAGCGCGGTCAGGAACCACGGCAGGAACGGAGAGCTCACGCCGCCGTAGAAGAACGAGCCGAAGACGCTGACGAAGGTCAGGTCGCACACCGAGAACAGCGCGACCCAGCTCAGACGCTTCGTCACCTTCATCGCGAACGGCAGCATCGGGAAGGCGAAGCAGAGTGAGCAGATCGTCCAGAATGGAATGCCGGGATCCGGGTCGGCTTGATAGAGGTAGCACAGGATGAGGACGGCCAGGCACGGACCAAGCAGGTGGGTGATGGCGAAGATCCGCGCCCGCCACATCGTCGCCGTGTCGGTGCGCAGCGCCTCGGGAACAAACCAGTCGATGGCGTCGAACAGCAGCTTTTGGTTCAACATTTTCGCTCCCTGGGCGCATCCGCAATCATCGGCCAGGCTCCGCAGCCAGCAGACCAGATTGCGCAACTGGCATGTGGCGGCACAAGTAGAGTGCAAAGGACCGCGATGTGCGGAGCCCTCAAATCCGTCGTTTTCCTGACGAACAGTACTGACGGAATCGCCAATATAGTCTTAAGCGCAGGCGTGATGGCTCGTATAGTGTATTTGTCGTTAAATGGAGCCTGTCATCAGTACTTCTTAGTACTTCGCAACGACTGGGCCGCCCCAGTTGAACTTGTAGTTCACGCCCGCCAGCGCGGTTTGATTGGTCAGCCTGATCGCGTTGGTATCCGCCAAGGCGCCGGCAGGCCCGAACCCAGGAACGAGGCCGGTGGACGGAAAGTTCACGTTCTTCGTCCCGAAATTCGTGTAGTTGTATTCTCCGAACACCGACCATCCCGGCGCGAACATCCATTCGAGGCCGCCGCCGACCGTATAGCCGGTCATGCTGAAGTCTGCCGACTCGCCGGCCAACCCACCCAGAGCCGGGACTACGGCCGCGGCGCTGGCGTTCATCCATGCCGCACCGCCCTTCACATATGCGAGAACCGCCGGCGCAACGGTGTAGCCGAGGCGCCCGGTCAGGGTCTCGATGTTGTTGACCTTGAATTGGGCAGTGATGCCCGGGAAGGCCGCCACGGCGTTGGAGGAAGCGATGGTGCCAAAGTCGGCCTGACCCTGAATGCCAATGACCCAGCTCGAAGCAAACTGATAATCGCAGCCGATTTGGCCGCCACCGATGAGGCTGCTGCCGTCATTGCCTCCATAATCGACGAAGGGTGTCGGCACGCCCGCAAAGCCCACCTCCCCGGCGTTGAAGTGGTCCCAGCCGGCACCGAGGTTGCCGCCGAGGTAGCACCCGGTCCATGTGACTGGGTTGGCGACCATGATCGGGGCCTTGGTGTAGGGACGAGCCGCGGGGTCGGCGGCCGATGCAGCGCCAATTCCAAGCATTGCGCTGACTACAACGACGGCGGGAGCCAAAAGTCTTGCATTGATCATGGGAGCCCGCGCGTTGATCTGAATGCACCGCCAACACGGCATTCGATGCACCGAGCATGCGCCACCATGGTTAATGCTGGGCTAATGGCAGGATCGCGGGTTTGGAATTTGTTTGGGCAGCCTCCAGAAGACAGATGTTATCTGATAGGTGACCAGGTCGATTGGCTGACCAATGAGCTTGCTGGCAAGGGTCCTCCAGCCGTCGACCTTGTGCATGCTGGCACGTGCCAGGGGCGCGAACGCTCACAGGCTGTCGTCTGCTCGAGGCTGTCGGCGGCGGCACGATGCTTGATCCGCCATTTTCGCAGCAAAGCCTTGCGGCGCGCGCTGATCTTCTCGCAAACGGTCGCCAAAAGCGACCTTACGTAAGGCGCAGCAGAAGCCGGGTCGCTCGGGAGGCCGCCCCGGTCGGCGCTGCCGTTGCGGCAGGCTTGGTCGCCGCCCGGTCGTGCCAACAGCGGCGCGCGCCGCGGTCGTCGGCCGTCAGCGATCGTTGAACCTGCTCTGGTCCGGGGGCGCCCCGATCCGAGTGCCCGGCGCGAACCCGCTGGAGGGACCGAAGCGGTCCCGCGCAAGCCCGCTGGACGGGCCGACGTTGAACTGCAGCCCGCCGCCTTGCTGATCGGTCGTCTTCCCCTTGGCGGTGTCCCCGAGCCGGTCGGCCGGATCGGCGTAGCGCGCGCCGCCGTCGGGATTGGTCATGGTGTCCATCGTGAACGCATGCGCGGCCGGTGCCGCGACCACGAGCACCGTCGCGACGATTGCCTGATGAAGCCACATCGGCCGCCGATTGACCTGCATCGTTGACCCCTCCTGTATGCCGCCTGGAGCCCGGATTCGAGCCCGCAGGCTGGCGGCGTCGCAGCCGAATGTCAACCCGCCCCACTGGGCCGGCACTGGGCCGGCCTGGGCCAGCCGCGGGCCAGCCGGCGTCGCCGGGAAGCGCTGGCGGAATGTGGCGAAATCCTGCAAGCTGTCCGGCCAATCATGTCGATCCAATTGGCCTGAGGTCGATACCGCGGTGGCCCGGGCCGCATGACCGGCCGAGGCTGCCGCATAGCCACCGGCTGTCATGTCGGTTGGAGAATGATATTTTGGTCCGGGGCCCGCCCCGGGCGATGGATGCCGGGATGGCCGTGCGACCGGCGCTCAGGAACCGTGAAGGAGCTCATGTGATGTCCAGCAAGACCGTGATGACCTCGCTCGCGCTGTCGGGCGCGTTCACTGCCGCCCTTGCGCTGGCGGCCAGCCCCGCATCGGCCGGCCCCAAACCGCCGGAGCCCACCAAGGACAAGTGCTTCGGCATCGCGCTGAAGGGCGACAATGACTGTGCGGCGGGCGCCGGGACCACCTGCGCCGGCACGTCGACGGTCGACTACCAGGGCACTGCCTGGAAATACGTCACCAAGGGCACCTGCGAGACCATGAGCACGCCGCTCGGCAACGGTTCGCTGCAGCCGATCAAGCGCTCCTGAGCGGCGCCGCGAAGCGCTAATATCGCTGATTCATCTCGTAATCTACCGGCGGCGTCGTGGCGGCCCGTCCCCACACCAGACGATCGAGCGACACCGACCCCGGGCCGCGCGCGATGATCAGAAGGAGGAGCCCGATCCACAGTGTGTGCTGCGGCCAGCCGCTCGGATAGACGAACAGCTGGATCACCATGGTCATGCCCAGGAGGGCGAGGGCCGAGAGCCGGGACGCCAGGCCGATCACCAGCAGGACCGGGAACACGTGCTCGAATCCGGTCGCGATGCAGGCCGCGACGTCCGGCGGCAGCAACGGCACCTGGTATTCCTCGCGGAACAGCAGGAACGTCTCCTCCTTGATCGTCAGGCCCTGGACCTTGGTCTGGCCGGAGCGCCAGAACACGCTGGCGACGGCGAGCCGCGCCACCAGCGCCACCACGCTGTAGGGGATGCGCTCGGCGAGCGACCGCCCGGCGTCGAGCAAGCGAACGAGCGACATGATCATCCTCCCGGGTTTTCCATTGGACCGCGGGCGCACGGACGCGTCAAATGGCGCCCGACTCTGCAACCGGGTGACACTGCATGCGCATCGGGATCCGCCCCACGATTTCGGCTGTCGTCCTCGGCTCGATCCTGGTCAGCGCCGTCGGGGTCCACGCCCTGTGGTGGCGTACGGCGTCAGAGAACAGCCGGCTGCTCGCATCGACCATCGACCGGCAGATCGTCTCGACCGTTGAGAAGGAGATCGCCGCGATCGACAACGAGGCGCGCTCGGCGCACGCCGCGATCCGCACGCTGTTCTACCAGAACGTTCTCGAGACCCGGGAAGCCGACAAGCGCGAATTCGTGTTCCTGGCGCAGCTGCAGGCCCATCCGACCCTGTCCTGGATCGCGTTCGGCTGGCCCGACGGATCGTTCTTCGCCGCCCACAAGCTCGGCGACGAGCGGCTGGAGATGACGGAGATCTCCATGGCCGAAGACGCCCTCAAGCGGCGCATCGACCGCTATCTTGTCGTCGTCGGTGACATCGAGTTCGAGCAGCGCAGCTTCGAGCCGACCACCTACAAGGTGGGCGAGCAGGGGTGGTTCCGCTCCGCGCTCGCAGCCGACGCGCCGGCCTGGTTCGACGTCTCGGTCCATCCCAACGGCCGGCATCCGGCGATCGCGTTCGCCGGGCCGATCGACGTCTATCACCAGCGCCAGGGGGTGCTGGCTGTCGTCATCGAGCGGGCGCGGCTGTCGCGCTTCCTCTCGCAGCTCGCGGTCGGGCGGACCGGGGCCGCCTTCATCCTGGGACCGGACGGAGCCATCATCGCGGTCCCGGATGCCGAGGCGGACGAGTTGCACATGGAGCGCAAGGGGGGGCAGAAGCTGCTGCCGATCGCCCTCGGTGCCGCCGCCCACGATGCCCGCCCGGAGGGTGCCGCCGCCCCCGCCGGCCACGAGATGCGAGAGGTCGTCGCCGGAGAGGCCTATGCGGTGAGCCTGACGCCGCTCGCATTTCCGGGCTGGATGCTGGCGACCGTGATCCCCGAGCGGGAGTTTCTCGGCCCGGTCGAGGAGACGACGCGGCGGCTGATCGTGGGGCTGCTCGGCCTCGTGGTGCTGGCGGGCCTCATGTCGGCGTGGCTGGCGCACCGCGTCATCTCGGCGCCGCTGGTCAAGGTGGCGGCGGAGTTGCGCCACGTCGAGCGGTTCGACCTCGACCTGGTGCGGCGTCACCCCTCCCGTCTCGCCGAGATCGACAATCTGTCGGGTGCCATCTCCAACATGGCGAACGGACTGGCGGCGTTCCGCAAATATCTGCCCGGAGACATCGTCAAGCTGCTCACATCGGCCGGCGTCGAGGCGCGCCCCGGCGGCGCGGTGCGGGCGATGACCGTGCTGTTCGTCGATATCGCGGGCTTCACCGGATTGTCCGAGCGGCTCGGCGACCGCATCGTGCCGCTGCTCGGCAGCTATTTCGACGCCATGTCGCACGAAATCCAGGTCGAGGCCGGCACCATCGACAAGTTCATCGGCGACGCCGTCATGGCGTTCTGGGGCGCGCCGGCCGAGCACCCCGATCATGCGCTGGCGGCCTGCCGGGCGGCGCTGGCCTGCCAGCGCGCCATCCGCACCCTCGGGTTGACCGACGACTACGGCCATCCGCTGCGGGTGCGGATCGGCATCAATTCGGGCAACATGCTGGTCGGCAACATCGGCTCCGACGTGCGGCTCAACTACACGGTCATCGGCGACACCGTGAACGTCGCGAGCCGGCTCGAGGGCGTCAACAAGGTCTACGGCACCGACATCATCATCGGCGAGGAGACCCGGCGCCTCGCCGGCGACCGCATTATCGTCCGCGAGCTCGACCGCCTCGCCGTCTATGGCCGCCACGAGGGGATCGGCATCTTCGAGCTCATCGCCGACGCCAGCGCCGAGGCGTCTCCGCCCGACTGGACGGCGCTCTACGAGGCCGGGCTTGCCGCCTACCGGGTTCGCGACTTTTCTGCCGCGATCGGATTCTTTGAGAAGCTGCTGGCGTTACGCGAGAGCGACGGCGCCGCCCGGTTCATGATCGGCCGCTGCCTGGCCCTGATCGAGGCGCCCCCGGCAGACGACTGGAAGGCGGTCACCGAGATGAGCAGCAAGTAGCTCCTGCCGGGTTGACGTCAGGGGCCGGCCAGCCCTGCGCCATCCTCGGCCATGGCGCCCTTCGAACGGGTGTCTGCCGGTCCGGGAAAATCGGACGGCTCCGCCGCGACCGGCAGCGCACGCACCTCGACGGCGGCGGGCGGAGGGCGCCACTCGGTCGTCGCGGCGCGATGCAGGTTGGGCTCGATGGTCGCCGTGATGTCGCCGAAGCGCTTGCGATAGACCTGCAGGTTCTCCATCACGCGCTGGACGTAGTTGCGGGTCTCGGCGAACGGAATGCGCTCGACCCAGTCCACGGCGTCGATCTTGGGATCGCGCGGATCGCCGTGCTGGGCCATCCATTGCGCGACCCGGCCGCGGCCCGCATTGTAGCCCGCAAAGGTCAGGATGAAGGAGCCCCGGTAGTCCTTGAGCAGCGCGGAAAGCTCGCCGGCGCCCATCTGCGTATTGTAGACCGGGTCGGACACCAGACGGTTCCAATCATAGGCCACCCCGAGCCGCTTGGCGGTGTCGCGCCCGGCCCCGGGGGTCACCTGCATGAGCCCGACCGCCTTGGCCGGCGACGTGTCGCCCTGATCGAAGCCGCTTTCCGTGCGCACGATCGCATAGACGATGCAGCGATCGAGCTGCGAGCCGACTGGGCCGTAGTTGGGCACGCCGATGTCCGGAAAGGCGTACAGGTCCATCGGCAGGCCCCTCGCCAGCGCCGTCTTGCCGACGAGCAGCATCGCGTTGGCATCATGATAGCGTGCGGTGAGCTTGCCGAGCCCGGCGATCACGGCGGGGTCGCTGCTCTCCTCCGCGAGTTCGGACAGGAACGACAGGACGAGGTCGCCCTCGCCGATCGCGTAGAGAATATTCGCGGCGCGGAGCAGCTCGTTGGCGTTGTCGTCCGCCGGTTCGGGCGCCGGGCGCGATACGACGACGTCGGCGAAGCCGAGCCGGGCGCGCGCCAGCTGGCCGTAATAGGCGGTCGGATAGCGCGCCGCGGCCTCGTATTCCGCCTGCATTTCATCGAGCTGCCCGGCCGCCTCGGCGGCGCGGCCGCGCCAGTAGGCGGCGCGCGCACGCGTCAGCGGATCGGGCCGGCCGTCATCGACGTGGGCGAAATGCTCGAGCGCCGCCGCCGGATCGGCGAGAAAGCGCAGGGCAATCCAGCCTGCCATGAAGTGGAGATCGGCCCGGTAATAGGGATTGGCCGGAGGCGCGGAGGCACGGACCACCCGATAGGCGGTTGCCGCATCGCCGAGGTCGATGAGCTTTCGGGCCAGCGCGCGGCGCTCGCGCCACCATTCGTCGGTGTCCTGACGCTGCAAATCCTCCGGCGACGCCGACAGCGTCAGCTTGACTGCAGCCGCGATGCTCTCTTTGGGCGTGACGATGACGCCACGAAGATTCGAGCCCGGCGTGTCGTTGCGCATGAGCCAGTGCAGGCGGCACAGCACGTAGCCCAGATCGCGGCGCGCGTCGGCGGGGACCTCATCGAGCAGCGCCCCGCCCTTGGCGGATTTCGCCTCGGCGGCGATGCACGCCTTGACGATCGCCATCTGATCGTCGCCGACGTGTTTGGCGGCGCGCATCGCAGCGGCAAAATCCTTGGCGCCGATGCGCCGGTCCATTCGCGCCACATGGTCGGCGCGGGTCAGCACGCCGGGAAAAGCTGCGAGCGCCGTGGCTTCCAGCTCGGCCGACATCGGCGCCGACTGCCACACCGCGCGGACTTCGCTCTCGGCTTTGGCGCGGTCGCCCTCTCCCATCTCGACGCGCGCGAGCGCAAGCCGGCCGATCGCGCTGGTCGGCTTCTCGCCAGCCACGCGGCGCACCGTGGCGCCGTCGCGCCGTTCCTGCCACAACCTCAGCTCCGCGCGCTGGCGCAGCAATGCCATGCCCGGCCAATCCGGATTGGCGCCGATGAAGGCGACGTAGCGGTCCAAGCCGGCTTGGCTGTCGGAATGGCGGAGGCTCGCCCATTCGACGAGCTTCGCCGCCACCGGATCGCCGATCGAGGCGGCGAGCGCAGTCGCGTCCTTCGCCTTGCCGTGGCGCACCAGCTCGATCGCCTGCTTCGCCGCGGCGAGATCCGGTGACAGTGGCGCCGCAGCCGCGTCTCCGGCCGGCGGCTGCTTGATCATGTGGTGGTGCGACACCTCCACCTTGTGGTGCTCCACCTCGACCGCCTTCTTCCGGTGCGGCGACACGGACTTGTGACGCGTGGCGGACAAGGTGTCGGCGGTGCCGAGCACGGCCACGGCCGAGGCGAGCAGCCAGACCACGGCATGGCGATGCAAACCTCCGTGACGGCCCCTGGCGTCAGCGGGCTCGGCGTGATTCAGGCCTTCGCGCCTGGCGAGCTTCCGCCCCTTCATCGGCTTCCCCCGTGCTGAGATTCACCCCGGCATGGGGAGAGTATATCGTTTTTTCGCCTGGGAAGCTGCGGCATATCAAAGCCGCAAAGGCTAGTGCACCGATTCCGAAGTTCGCATCACTTGGCGACATCCTCCGGTGCGAACTTCGGAATCCAAAGGTGCACTAGCAAGTCTATGATTCTAGTGCGGCTTTTAGGATTTGAAGTTCCTAT